>NZ_JBEYVP010000014.1:0-231376 GCF_040644035.1 Streptomyces sp. NPDC047042
GCCCGGCCATGGTGAAGACAAAGGCTTCGCCCCCGGGAAGAAGCATCGACGGCAGCCCCGACTCGGCGACGGCCAGCAGCCGTTGGGCGAGCGGACCACTGCATGTCCGTCTCCGTATCAGCCGCGATCAGCCAGGTGGCGCAGCTTCTCCGGCCAGATCCCGTGCCGGCCCGGTGACAGGATCCCGTTCGGGTCCACCGCGTCCTTGATCGTCTCGCAGAAGCGCCGGTACGCGTGGTCGTTGAAGGAGTACTGCGCCGACGCCAGATCCATGAAGTCCAGGTGTGCGCGGTATTCGCCGTACCCGCGCCGCCCCGCCTCCGCCACGAGCACCTTCAGCGCGTCGTAGGCCCGACGGCACTGCTCCGCGTCCCGGTAGTCGTAGTTGAGCCCGGTGACGTACAGCGCCGTCCGCTCATTGATGATCAGCAGCCCGCCGGCCACATTGACCCCGACCTGCTCACGCACGATCCGGTCGAAGAGGTCCACGACCTCCCGGACATCGGTGCCGACCAGCGGAATCGCGGGCGAGAAGCCGATATGGGCGACGCCCTCCGGAATGGCGTCGAGCAGGTCGAGCCCGGGCAGACCTCCCTGGCACTTGTCGGGGATCGAACGGATCTCGCCGTACTCCTGCGGTCCGTACGTCCGCTCGAAGAGCACCTGCCCGCCGGGAATCGCGCTCCAGGCCGCCCGGATCTTCGCCAACTGGTGCTCCACGACGGGGCCGTCCCCCCACAGCGCCCCGCGCAGCGCCCACCTGCCTAGCCCGGTGGCGTCGGCCATCTCGTCCAGGGTCTCCTCGCTGAAGGCGCCGTCGGCACCCGCGAAGCGGCCCATCACATCGGGGAACTGGGCCGCCAGCGTCACGGTGTTGTACATGCTCGGCACCCCGCGCAGTGTGCCGTCGAGGCGGAGCCGGCGGACGATGTCGATGGCCTGTTCCAGGTGCTCGTCCCGCGGCACCGTCAGGAAGAAGGGCGCGTACGCCTCCGGGCGCGGCATCAGCCAGTAGCCCATCCGCGTCACGATGCCGAAGTTGGACTGCACGAACAGGCCGTCGAGCACCGGTCCGAGGCCGCGCTTGTAGGTGTGCCAGGACTTGTTGTCCGGGATGGCACCCATGCCCGTACGCAGCAACTCGCCGTTGGCCAGCACGACTTCCATTCCGCACGGGGCCATGAAGTCGGCGCCGTAGGGCTGGTAGGTGATCCCGCAGTCGAGGGAGTTGCCGATGACGCTGCCCCAGCCGAGGTCGGGGACGGTCACCATCAGGTCCTCGTTGCCGGACTCCTTCAGCGCCTCGTACAGGTCGATCCAGCGCACGCCCGGTTCGACCACCGCGTACGCCAGGTCGCGGTTGATCTCCAGGACACGGTTCATCCGGGTCAGGCTGACCACGACGGTCGCCTTGAGGCGGGGCGAGGAGCCGCCGTAGCCGTAGTTGCGGCCCTGCGAGGAGGTCCAGATCGGCACCCCGAACTCGTTCGCGATGCGGACGACCGCCTGTACCTCCTCGGCGCTGCGCGGCAGCAGGACTGCGGCGGGGTCGTAGGTGTCGTCGTCGCGGTGCCAGTACTTGTCGCGGTACTGCTCGTGGAAACGGCCCTCACCGAGGACGACACCGTCCTCGCCGAGCACGTCGACGAAGCGCCGCAGTGCCTTTTCGCTGAGGTAGGTGCCGTCATCGACGGCGTCCGTGTTCGTGTTCGTGTCAGTGCTCATCGCGCGGCCTCCACCACGGTCTCGGTGCCGTCGGCGGGCGGGGCGGCGGGGGGCCAGCCGGCCGCTGCCTCCTCCAGCACCGAGCGCATGGAGCGAGGCGCCCGCCCGGCAAGGGTCTGGACGGCGTCGCTGAGGGACGACATGTGTCCGAGGCGGATCGCCCGGCTGAAGGAGACCATGTCGTCGCTGTTCCACGGGATCGGAGAGGCGGCGATCGCCTCCTCGTCGTACTCCCGGGGCACGCCCATGGAGTCGAAGATGGCGTACTGCTCCTCGTCGCTGATCGGGACGTACGCGATACCGGCGCCGCTGATCTCGGCGATCATGGCGCACACCTGCCGGTAGGACAGTTCCTCCGGGCCGGTGATCTCGTAGGCCCGGTCGTCCTCGCCGCGCCCGAGCAGCGCACCGACGGCCGACGCGGCGCAGTCCTCCCTGGAGACGAACCCGACCGTGCCCTCGCCCCAGGCGCCGACCATGCTGCCCATGGCGACGGCGCCCGGCGCGATGAAGTAGGCCACCGCCTGTGCGTACTGGGCGTCCCGCAGGGCGTTCCAGCGCAGCCCCGACTCGCGGAGCATCTCCTCGGTCGCGCGGTGCTCCAGACAGACGACCGCGTCGTTCTCCGCGGTGCCGGCGCCGACGATCGAGGTGTAGGCGAGGTACCGCACCCCGGCGCGCCGGGCCGCGTCTATCGCGTTGCGGTGGAGACCGATCCTCGTACCGACCTGGGCGGTGGACACCAGCAGCATCCGCTCCGCCCCCTTGAAGGCCGGTTCGAGGCTGTCCGGATCGGCGAAGTCGGCGTACCGGACATGGACGCCACGGTCGACGAAGGACTGGAGCCTGTCGGGCGCCCGCGTCGTCAGGATGACCTGGTCGGCGGGGACCGACTCCAGCAGCAGTTCCGCCGCGGTCTGAGCCAGCCCTCCGCCGGCACCGGTGATGAGGTACACGTGCACTCCTTTGGTGCTCGCCGACCCGGCCCGCCCGGGTGGTGCTCGCCAACCGTACTCTTTGTATGACGAGACGACAATCACTCTTCATTTCGAGCCTCCCATGGGTTCCGCCCAGTCCACGCCTCGGGCGGCGATGAGATTTGAGGGCGATTTGCCTCTGGACGCCGGTTTCCGTGACGCGCTACCGTCTGCCTCGCGTCGAAACATTGTATGACCAGACGACAATCACACAGATTGGGATCCATCTGGAACCCGTCTGGAATCAGTCACCAAGTCAGGAGGGGTCAGTGCCGACCCACCCGCTCACAGCTGAACCGGAAGCCGTGCTGGCGGTCGACGGCCTACGGAAGCACTTCGGTCCGACAGTCGCCCTCCAGGACGCCGCACTCCGGCTGTTCCCCGGCGAAGTACACGCACTCGTGGGGGAGAACGGCTCCGGGAAGAGCACCCTGGTCAAGATCCTCAGCGGAGTGCACCGCCCCGACACCGGCTCCATGACGACCGGGGGCAGGCCCTTCACCCCGCGCACTCCGGCCCATTCACTGCGCGCCGGCATCGACACGGTGTTCCAGGAGGTGCTCGGCGTCGAGAACCGGTCCGTCCTGGACAACCTGTGGCTCGGCGCGGACCGTCTGCTGCGCCCCATGACCCGTGACGCCGGCCGCCGTGCCAGGGCGGCGGAGATCCTCGCCGCGCTGCTGGTCACGCCGCCCGACCTGGACGCTCCCTTCGGCTCGCTCCAGCTCAGCGACCGCCAGGCCTGCGGCATCGCCCGGTCGCTGCTGCGCGACCCCAAGGTGCTGATCCTCGACGAGGCGACCTCCGCGCTCGACCACGACACCCGCACCCGCCTGTTCGCTCTGGTGAGACAGCGGGCGGCGCTGGGCATGAGCATCGTTCTCATCACCCACCGGATGGACGAGATCCGGGAGATCGCCGACCGCGTCACCGTGCTCCGGTCGGGCCGCACCGTGGGCACCCTCGGCGCGGACTGGGAACACGACGAGATGATCCGCCTGATGACGGGTGGCACGCACCTCGTGCAGGACACGGCCCGCGCGGTCCCAGACGCCACAGCCACCGATTCCGCCCCGGCTGCCGCCACGGATTCCGCCATCGAGGCCCGCCCGGTCGTTCTCAAGGTCACCGGCTCCCGCCTGCGGCCGAACGCGGAACCGTGCCGGGCACAGTTGCGCCGGGGCGAGATCGTCGGGCTGGCCGGCCTGGAGGGCCACGGCCAGGACGACTTCCTCCGCCTCCTCGTCGGGCACGGCGACACCGACGGCGTCGTACGGATCGAGGGAGACCGCGAACACCGGGTGACCGGTCCGGGTAAGGCGCGGGCTCTGGGCATCGCGTACGTGGCGCGGGACCGGCGCGGAGAGTCGATCCTGCCGTGGATGTCCATCCTGGACAACTTCGCCATCGCCACCGCCGAACAGGACGTCAGGAAAGGGCTGCTGTCCGAGCGCGCCGCCGAGACGCGGTTTGGCCAGTACGTGGAGCGGCTCGGCATCAGGTTCGGCCGTACGTCGGACGCGATCACCACGCTGAGCGGCGGCAACCAGCAGAAGGTCGTCATCGCCCGCTGGCTGGCCGCCGACCCCGACGTCCTGCTGCTCAACGACCCGACGAGGGGAATCGACGTGGGAGCCAAACGCGACCTCTACCGGCTGCTGCGCGAGTTGGCCGGGCAGGGGCTGACCGTCGTCATGCTGTCCTCGGAGGTCGACGAGCACGTCGAGCTGATGGACCGCGTCCTGGTGTTCCGGGAGGGCTCGCTCGCCACGGAACTCACCCGGGAGGAGCTGAACAGGGAACGACTCGTCGACGCCTTCTTCGGCGGAGCGGCGGTGGCTGCCTGATGAGCACCGTCGGCCATGCCTCCCGCACATCGCCCCAGGTCCCCGACCGGCCCGCCCGGCGCACGGGCCCCACACCTCGGCGCACGCTCAGATCCCTGTTCGCACGCCACACCTATCTCTTCGCGCTCCTGCTGGCGGCCACGCTCCTCATCGCCAACCTCGCCCTGCAGCCCCGTTTCGGAGTCACCTCCCAACTGGCGGCCCTGGCCCCGCTGGGCATCGCCGCCATGGCGAGCGTGCCCTCGATCATGAGCGGACGCGGCGGCATCGACCTGTCGGTCAGCCCGCTGATGACGCTGAGCGCCCTGCTCTACGCGACCCAGCTCCAGCCGGCCGGCCTGGGCGGATACGTCGCCCTGCCCCTCCTCATGGTGGCGGGCGCGCTGGTCGGCACCCTCACCGGTCTGCTCATCGTCGTGGGCCGGCTTCAGCCGATCGTCGTCACCCTCGCGATGTTCTTCGTCCTCACCGGCGTCGACCTCAAACTCTCTCCCAGTCCCACCACCGTCTCCGGCTCCTGGATGGCCGGCTTCGCGGGGTCCATGGGACCGGTCCCGGGCGGCCTCGTCGCGCTGGCGGTCCCCGCCGCCGTCTGGCTGCTGGTCACCAGGCTGACGACGTACGGCAGCCTGCTGCGTTCCGTGGGCGGCAACGACGTCACGGCGTTCACCAGCGGAGTCCCCGTCGGCGCCGTGCGCGTCCTCGCCTATTCCCTGGGCGGCGCCATGGCTGCGGTGGGAGGCCTGGTCCTCATCGGGCTGGCGTCCACGGCCGAGGCCGGCACGAGCACCTCCTACACGCTCATCGCCATCGCCGCCGTCTCCCTCGGCGGCATCCCCCTGCAGGGCGGGGGCGGCGGAATCGCCAACGCGCTCGCCGGCGCCGCCGCCATCTACCTGTTGCAGAGCCTGCTCGGAGTGCTCCAGGTGTCCCAGACATGGCTCCAGGTGATCTACGGCGTGCTGCTCATCGGCGCGGTGCTCTTCGGTGCCGTCGCGGCACGCGAACTCAAGGAAGGGCGATGATGACCACGCAGCAAGGCTCGCTCGACAGGGCGCCCCTCGCCCCCGGCGGCGACATGCCGGCACCGGTGGCCGCGCACGGGCCCTCGGCCGGACAGCGGCTCCTCTCCCTCCAGCGGCGGTTCCCGCTCGTCCAGCTCCTGCTCACCGTGGCCGTTCTCGCCTGGGGCGCGGCCGTCATGCCGGGATTCCTCGGACCGTCGAGCATGCGCTCGGTCCTGGTGCTCTGCGCGCTCACCGGCCTCGCCTCGATCGGACAGACCCTCGTCGTCCTGATCAGGGGGATCGACCTGTCCCTCGCCGGGTTCATCGTGGCCGGGGCCGTGACCGTCACCCAGTTCGGCGACATCCCCGGAGTGCCGCTGCCCGTCATGCTCGCCGTCGCGGTCGCCTGCGGCGCCGCCATGGGCGGTCTGGTCGGCTATCTGTGCCACCGCTTCGGCATCCACCCGATCATCGTCACCCTCGCCGCGGGCTCGATCGCCGTCGGCGTGACCTCCGTCCTCAGCGGCGGCGGCACCGGGACGGCGGCCCCCGCCTGGGTGAGCCGGCTGAGCGCCCCCATGTCGTCGACCTTCGGAATCCCCGTACCCCCCGTGGTGGTCATCTGGGGACTCGCGATCGCCGTCGTCTCCGTCGTCCTGCACCGCACCCGGCCCGGCCGACGGCTGCTGGCCACGGGGGCGAGTCCGGTGGCCGCGGACCTCGCCCACATCAGCACCCGGAAGGTCTGGGTCACGGTGTACGCCGTCGCGGCGGCCCTCGCCATCCTCGCCGGCGTCGTCCTGGCGGGGTTCGCCGGGAACGTCGACAACCGGCTGGGGAACCCCTATCTGTTCCAGAGCATCGCCGCGGTCGTCCTCGGCGGTACGGCGTTCGGCGGTCCCGGGAGCTACACCCGCACCACTGTCGGCGTCCTGCTGCTCACCGCGGTCTCCACCGTGCTCGTCGGGCTGGGCTTCCAGGACGCCGACCAGCAGATCCTCAACGGCGTCGTGATCCTCGCCGCGATGGCGGTCTACGGCCGCGAGCGCAGGCTCCGCGACCAGGTCTGACGTCTCTCTCCCCCCTTGTTCTCCCCCCCTTGTTCTCCCTCCCTTGTTCCCCCCTCCCCCGTTCTCTCCCTCTCCCCGTGTCTCTCCTCATGTTCCAGAAGGGCTTTCCATGAACAGATCCAGCTCCCGCCACTCCCGCGGAATCGTCGTGGCGTCGTCCACCGGGATCGTCCTCACGGCCCTGCTCGCCGGCTGTGGCGGGGCGGGCGGCACGGTCGCGTCCGGCGCGACCGACACGCAGGGGAAGGCGTCCGCCGCCTGCGGTGCGGTGCCGACCATCGCGCCCAAGGACCCCGACGGCGCTGTCAAGGCCCTGCCCGCGGAGCTCCAGAAGGCCTACAACGCCTACGGCGAGGACGTGTTCGCGAGCGCCTGGCGGGACAAGAAGAAGCTGGGCCGCCCCGCGAAGGTCGGCCTCTCGTATCTGCCGGCGTCGAACGCGTTCGCCGCGTCCGTCGTCAAGCAGCTGGACGCGAGCTTCGCCGAGGCGAAGGCCAAGGGCCTGGTCCAGGGCACACTCGTCAAGCGGATCATGACCGATCCGGCGACCATGACCCCGGCCGAGCAGATCCGCGGCTACAACGAACTGGTCGACTCCGGCGTGGACATCATCTACATCACGGCCCTCTCGGGCGACGCGATGGTCTCCGCAGTCGACGCGGCCGGCAAGAAGGGCGTGGTGACGGTCGCGCTCTCCTCCACCATCCGGTCCAAGTACGCCGTGAACGTGGCCGAGAACTCCTACCTGAACGTCGCCCGGCCGGCCGCCCTCGTCGCCAAGCAACTCGACGGCAAGGGCAACATCGTCGTCGTTCGCGGCTTCCAGGGACTGTCCACGGAGACGATCGGCTACAAGGCCCTCAAGGACGTTCTCGCCGCATGCCCCGACATGAAGGTGCTCGGCGAGGTCAACGGCGCCTTCGTGCCCCCCGTCGCCAAGGCCGAGCTGCTGAAGTTCCTCTCCAGTCACCCGCAGAACGTCGACATGGTGGCGCAGCTGGGCGTCATGGGCTCGGGTGTCTACGCGGCCTTCGACTCGACCGGCCGTAAGGTCCCCAAGGTCGTGGACGCCGGTGCGTCCGCCTCGTCGCTGGCCTCCTGGAAGAAGCTCGAGACGGCCGACGGCTACGAGACCGCCGGGACGGGCGGCAACGGCACACAGGAGGCGAAGGCCTGGTTCACCGTCGGAATGATGGTGCTGGCGGGAGAGGGCCCGAAGATCGGCACGATCACGCGCGAGCCGTCGGTGATCACCAAGGCGAACCTGGCCGACTACCTGCCCGCGGGCGCGACGCCGAGCGATCTCGGAGAGGTCATGGACGGCGAGGCCTGGATGCCGCAGGAGTACCTCGACAAGTTCTTCGACCGCCCCGCCGCCCCCTCGGCGAGCTGAGGACCGGGACCGTATGAACGTGTCATCGAGCAGGAGCCGCCGGCAGCAGGCCGGCGGCCTGCTCGCCGGCCGGACCGCCCTGGTCACCGGCGCCGCCTCGGGCATCGGGCTGGCCACGGTGAGCCGCTTCGCCGACGAGGGAGCGCGGGTCCTGGCCGTGGACCTGGACGCCGAAGGGACGGCCCGGGCGGTGGCCGGGATCAAGGGGGCGGTCCCGGTCGGTGCCGACGTACGGGACAGCGGTCAGGTGGACGCCGCGTACGAACGCGCTCTCACCGAGTTCGGGCGGCTCGACATCGCGGTGAACGCGGCAGGCGTCTCGGGCGCCCAGGCCGACATCTGCGATCTCACCGACGAGGACTTCGAGGAGGTCATGGCGGTGAACCTCGCCGGGACGTTCTACTCGGTGCGAGCCGCCGTGCGGCTGATGCGTCGCAACTCCCCGTCGGGCGGGTCCGTCGTCAATGTCTCCAGCGTGGGAGCCCTCGCCAACTTCCCCCTGCCCGCCATGTACCCGGCCTCGAAGGCCGGCGTGCTGGGACTGACCCGTGCGGTGGCCGCGCTCGTGGCGGACGACGGGATCCGGGTCAACGCGGTGGCGCCCGGGGCGACGGACACCCCGATGCTGCCGGCGGACCAGGAGATCCGCAGTGCCGTCGTGGGCCTCGGGGTGATGCGACGGGCAGCCTCCGCGGAGGAGATCGCGCACACGATTCTCTTCCTCGCCGGCGACGAGTCGGCGTTCTACACGGGCCAGACCCTGTCACCGAACGGCGGGTACGTCATGCACTGACCCGCAAACGCGTGCTGGACCACGCGGGCCCTGGCTTCCCGGCGGCGCGGATCAGAGAGAGGCGGTGCGGCGCGGTTCAGAGAGAGGCGTTGCTGAACGGCAGCCCACTGGTGGCGGACAGCCCCTCCAGCCCCGCCCGCTTCGCCTGCTCGATGTGGTGGTTGCTCGCACGCACGGCAGCGTCAGGATTGCGCGCCTCGATCGCCTCGACCATGGCGCGCAACTCCTGCGCACTGCGGGCCGTGCGCCCCGGCTGGGCCAGCGAAGTGGCTCGCAACAGGCTGAGGCGGGCCTGGACACCGCCGAGCGTGGAGTGGACCGAGCGGTTGCCGCAGCCGCGCAGCAGGACGTCGTAGAAGTGGTCCTTCGCCTTGAGGATCCGCAGGGTGTCACCGTCGCCGTTCACCACATCGGCCAGTTGTTCGAGCGCGGCACGCAGTTCCGCCACCTGGTCGTCCGACGCGACCTCGGTGAACCGGCGCACGGCGAGGGCCTCCAGGGCGGCGCGCAGTTCGTAGAGCTCCAGGGCCTCCTGGAGTGAGGGCACCACGACGACGGCACCCTTCTGCGGGATGGTCTTGACCAGGCCCTCGGCCGCCAGCTCGCGCAGAGCCTCGCGGATGGTGGTGCGCGAGACACCGATCTCCTCGATCAGCTCGCGCTCTACCAGTCGCTGACCAGGCGCGTAGTGGAAGCTGAGGATGGCCTGACGCAGCACATCGAGCACCTGCTGACGCAGAGGAGCGGCGACCCGGCCCACCTGGGCGGCCAGATCGACGGATTCGGCGGAGCTGCGGGGTGCTGAGTTGCCTGATGCGGTCACGGGATCAGGATACGGTACGGCGATCGTACAACCCAGCGGCGGCGAGCCTCCGCGCGCGAATTTCACGTACCGACGCGGGAAGTTCAACCGCGTGACACATGGGCCGGGCGTCGGCATATTAGGAAACGATGTAGTGTCGTTTCCTAAGCGATCGAGAGGAGCGCCGTGAGTGCGACGAACACCCGCCCTGCGGGTCGGCCCATGAGTGCGGAGCGGGAGCGGGCCCTTCTGGACGCCGCACTCGCGGTCCTCCGCTCCGTCGGCTACGACAAACTGACCGTGGTGGCCGTGTGCGAGCTGGCGGGAGCCAGCACCAAGACGGCCTACCGGCGCTGGGCCAACAAGGACGAGCTGCTCGTCGCGGCGCTCCGTCGCGCCGTCGAGCGCGAGGTCGACGGCGTACCGGCTCTAATCCGCGAGGACAATCTGCGGGCGGCACTGATCGCGAACCTGCAGGCGCAGGCCGACTCCTACCGCGCCTCCGCCAACCTGGTGATCGGGCTGATCGTGGCCTCGCGCGTCGACGGCGATCTCGGCGCCATGGCCCGCCAGGTCATCAGGCAGCACGAGACCACGTACTGCGGAGTGCTGCTCCAGGACGCCGTCGCACGTGGTGAGGCACGTCCCGATGTCGATCCCGAGTTCGTGGCCGACCTCGCACGTTCGTTCTTTCTGCACGAGATCCTCGTCCGCGACGAACCCCCGGGTCGCGAACGCATTCGCACCTTCGTGGACCAGGTCCTGGTGCCGCTGTGCGCACCCCGCGAAGCCTGACACTCCCTGACAGAAAGAGGTACGACGTTGTCGGACGACTACAGCGCCAAGTACACCGAGATAGACCACTCGGTCGCCCCGGTGACACTGGAGGACGAGAAAAGTCACTTCGAGGCACTCGCGCTGCCCTCGAAGCAGACCGACCTCTGGGAGGAGACCGCTCTGGGAGTGGTCGCGGAGTCGGGCGATCACGACGTCCTGCTGTGGGCGGCCGGGTACGCGCTGTTCGGTAACGGCAAGGGCGTCTGGGGTCCCGGAGCGTCCGCCGAGCGTGAGGTGCAGCTCATCGTCGTACCCAAGTCCCAGCGGGGCACGATGACCGACAACGACTTCGTGCGTGTCGGCTGGACGCCGACCGAGCGCCTGCGCGGCGAGCAGCTCGTCATCACGGAAGGAAGTGACGAGGTCACCTGGGACTTCGACGGCCTGCGTTTTGTCGCCCTACCGCCGCAGTGGCGTCTGGAAGGGGCTGCGGGCGACGCGGAGTTCGACCTCACCTACCGGACGAAGGGCACCCCGCTGTGGAACTGGGGTCCGTTCTCCGAGGCGGACAAGCAGGACCGCGCCGGTTACGACGTGTTCGTCGAGGTCGACGGCACGATCCGCACCCCCGCGCACGACCTTGAGCTGACCAACGGCTATGGCGTGCGCGAGCACATCATCACCGGGCAGTCGAACGACCCGGTCGCCAACCTGCCCGCGCCGAACTGGATGTGGTGGCTCTACACCATCAAGGACGACGTCAAGGTCAACTTCTTCCAGCCGCGCGACGGACTCCAGCTCGGCTTCGTCAAGTTCGCCGACCAGCAGGTGAACGTCGCGACGGGGCGAGGTGACATGGACTTCGCCGTCACCGAGAAGTGGGAGGACCCTCGCACCGGAATGAACCTGCCGGTCAAGTGGCGGCTCGCGATGGCGAACGACGGGGCCAAGGTGGATGTCGAGATCGCCGCCCACGGTCGCGCGTATAGCCACTGGCCCACCGCGAACGGCACGCGCATGTACTGCTACCTGCTGTCCACGATGACCGGCACCGTCGATCTCCCGGACGGGCGAACGATCGAACTCGACAATCACCTCACCGTCAACTCGTTCTGCCGTACGGTCCTCACCGCACGGGAGACGAGCCAGGGCGCCCGCGGTGACATGGTCTGACCAGGCGTTCAGCTCGCCAGGGAGGCGGCCCGTCTCCGCCCGGTGAGCGGTGATGGTGCCTGACAGACTCCCGTCCGGCGCCTCAGTCGGTCGGACCCTGTGTCGCCACCCACCAGCCCGCGACCTGGGCGCGGGTTCCGACGCCGAGCTTGGCGCGGATGTTCTGCACGTGGAAGTCGACCGTGCGCACTGAGAGGACCAGCCTGGCGGCGATCTGCCGATTGCTCATGCCTCTGGCCACCAGCGCGGCCACTTCCCGTTCCCGGCGCGTCAGGGGGCCGGGAGCGGGGGCCGGGTCGACGTCGCCGGCGAGGGCACAGTCAATGGCCTGACCGGGGTTGTCGTGGCCGCCACCGACCGCGAGTGCCCTCTCGTACCCCTCCTGACCCAGTGCCCGTACGACCGACTGTTCGCACCGTGCGTGGTCGTCGTCCAGCGGCGGACCGAACGCGGAGATGGCCGCACCCACTTCGCGCCACAGCCTGCGCGCAGAGCCGAGTATCCGGCCCGCTCGCTCGTACTCGCCGTACGAAGCGACGATCCAGGCGAGCGTCTCCAGCATCAGCGCCGCGCTGAGCGGCTCGTTGAAGCCCCGCTCGATCTCGAGCGCGGCCTGGATCAGCCCCAGGGCTTCCTCACGCTCACCCTGCCTCCACGCGTGGCAGCTCAGCGTCCACATCGCGTGCGCGCGTGCCCACCGCTCACCGTGCGCCTCCGCCGACGCGACCGCGCGTCGGCCGGTCTCCTGACCCTGCGGATCTCCCAAGTCCATTTGTACGGCACCCAGTTGGAACAGCTCGAACAGCGCCGGCACCTCGCCCGTGGCCTTCGTGTGGGCGGCGACCGCACACTCGAACAACGGCAGCGCCTCCGCCAGCCGCCCCTGGAACGCCGCCCGCACGCCCCGAAGGCCCATGACCTGCGCACGCAGCGCCAGGTCGTCCTGCTGCTCGGCCAGCTCGCCGGCCTCGGCCAGCCACCGGTCGGCCGCCGCTCGGTCGCTCTGCAGCAGCGCCACCCAGGAAGCGGCGCACAGCGCCCGGGCGCGAGCCGGGGTGGGTTCGGGCGCGGCGGCGAGCGCGCGGCCGAGTTGCCGTCGCCCTTCGGCGAGGTGTCCGCCGGCGCACCAGTGGAAGCGCAGCGCCGCGGCCAGCGCGAGGGTGGCCTGCGAATCGTCGTCGAGCGCCAGCGCGGCCAGCAGATTGGCGTGCTCTGCGCGCAGTCGGGTCAGGGCCTCCTCCTGGCCCGGGCCGTACCAGCGGTCGGCGATGCGCTCGGCGAGGGCGAGGTGGAAGTCGCGGTGCCTGAGCATCAGGCGCTCTTCCTCGCCGGACTGGGCGAGCCGCTCCCGGCCGTATTCGCGGATCGTCGTGAGAAGCCGGTAGCGGGGCAGGCCCTCGTGCTCGGTGGGCAGGACGACGGACTGGGCGACGAGCCGGTCGAGGACGTCCAGCACCTCCCGCGTGGGAAGGCCCTCTCCCGCGCAGACGTCCTCGGCCGCGTCCAGGCCGAAGCCGCCGGCGAAGACCGACAGCCGGTTCCACAGCAGCCGATCGGCGGGGGAACACAGCTCGTAACTCCAGTCCATCGCCGCGCGCAGAGTGCGCTGGCGAGGTCGTGCGGTGCGGCTGCCCCCGGTGAGCAGCGCGAAACGGTCCTCCAGCCGTACCGCTGCCTGTTCGACGGTCAGCGTACGGAGCCGGGACGCGGTCAGCTCGATGGCCAGCGGCAGCCCGTCCAGTTCGGCGCACAGCCGGGTGACGGTGGCCGAGTTGGCGTCGGTGATCCGGAATTCGGGCCGTACGGCGCAGGCGCGGTCCCGCAGGAGTTCGACGGCCTCGTCCGGCACTCTCAGGGGCCGCACGGTGAACACATGCTCGCCGGCGATGCCGAGCGTCTGGCGGCTCGTCGCCAGGACACGCAGTCCGGAGCAGGCCGACAGCAGCGCGCCCACGACTTCGGCGCACGCGTCGACCAGGTGTTCGCAGTTGTCCAGCACGATCAGCGCCCGTCGCTCGGCCAGGCGCTCGGCAAGGCTGTCGAGGGCTGGTCTGTCGCCCAGGTCCACGATGCCCACGGCGGTGGCGACCGTCGTCGCCACCGCCGCGTGGTCCTGCACCGGGGCCAGGTCGACCAGCCACGTCCCGTCGGGAAATGCCTTCCTGGCTACGGCTGCCACCTCCAGCGCCAGCCGCGTCTTGCCCACCCCGCCCGTACCGGTGAGGGTCAGCAGCCGCCCCGCGCCCAGGACACGGCAGACCTCCGCGATGTCATCGCGCCGGCCCACGAACGTGGTGAACGCCTCGGGCAGGTTCCCCGCGCGCGACGCAAGAACGGTCATATCAGTAGCCTCCCACAACTGACATTTTACATATCAGTCGCACCGGGTCCGGTGCGGGTTCCACACCCTCGTGCCGTCATCTCGGAGAGAGTTCGCGATTCTTCAGCGGGAACTGGCGATGACAGAGTACAAAATTGATATGACCAGTTCTGCATTCTCACTCGCCCAGTCGGCAAGGATCCCGTAAGTGACCCCCGCCTCCCTCAACGCCCAGACAGCCGCGCTCGGGATCGCCCTCGGACTGGTGTTCTCACTCGTCTGCTACCTGACCACCAACCTCTCCCCCGGCGGGATGGTCACCCCTGGCTGGATCGCCCTCACGCTCATCACCGATGTGCAGCTGACCGGACTGATGGCCGTGGTCGCGGCCTGCACGTTCCTCACCACGAAGCTGATGCAGCGCAACGTGATCCTCTACGGCAAGAGACTGTTCGCCGCTGTGGTGCTGTGCGCGGTGCTGATGCAGACCACCGTGACGCTCACCCTCAGTCACGAGTTTCCGCTGCTCTACACCACGCAGACGCTGGGCTTCATCGTCCCCGGACTGATCTCCTACCAGCTGGTCCGCCAGCCGCTCACGGCCACGCTCGTCTCGACCACCGCGGTGACGACGGCAACGTACGTGGTGCTGCTCGCGGGACTGCTGCTCGGCGCCCTGCCCACCGGCTGACCCGCCGCCGCCAAATTCAGCCTTCCCTCAACAGGAGTACAGGCCTTGCACCATGAGCCTGACAGCGAAAAGAACCGACTGGTTCGCCGCACCGCGCTCTGGACGATCGCCGCGGCGGCCGCCGGGTACGGCTTGGGCCGCCTCGGGCCCGACAGCGGCGCCGGCGACCGGGGTACAGGCGCCGGCCCGAGCACTCGGCCCACGGAGGGCTTCGTCTTCCAGCGGCTGTCCGGCCCCGCCCGCACCGTGGTACGCACGGCCGACGGCAGCACGCTCGCCACCTTCACCGACGGCGCCCGTACCGCCGTACTCGTCGGGCCCACCCGTACCTTCAGCGAGCCGCGGACCACCACTGCCACGGTGACCACGGACGCCTGGGTGCGGGTGCTGCCGTACGAGTGGCAGCGGGGCGCGGAGAAGCGCGACTGGTTCGCGCGCTGGCTCTCCAAGGTGCTGGGTGACACCAGCCCGGACGTCTTCGACGTGGCCTTCCAGTACAGCAGCGCCGGAGCGCCCGACATGCACAACGCCGCCGGTGTGCGCTATCGGGGCACCGCGCACTTCGGCCCACGCAACCCCGAGGTCGACGACGCCTTGGCCTTCGCCTATTACGACCAGCGGTCCGACTTCTACGACTATCTGGGCATTCGCTGGACCTTTCCGGACGGCAAGCGCGTACGGCCGGACAAGACCCGGTACGGCAGCGTCGACTGTTCCGGCTTCCAGCGCCTGTTGTGGGGCTATCGGATGGGCATCCCCCTGCACCACACCAATACCGACTCCGGCGGCACCGGCCTGCCGCGCCGTGCCTTCGCCATCGCCGCCCACGGTCCCGGGCGTCTGCTGATCCCCCACACCGGAGAACGGGTCACCGACCTGAGCTCGCTCCAGCCGGGCGATCTGGTCTTCTTCGCCATCATCAGGGAACGGCCGAAGCTGATCGACCACGTCGGCATGTACATGGGCCTCGACAACCGCGGCCGCCACCGGTTCTACTCCAGCCGCTCCGCCGCCAACGGGCCGACCATGGGCGATCTGTCGGGCCACGCGCTGCTGGACGGCACCGACTTCTACGCCCGCGGTCTGCGTGCCGCCCGCCGTCTGTGAAACATCGCCCTACCCGACCGCTGTTCCGAGAAGGGCCACCATGACCGCCACCTCAGCCGCCCAGCACACCAGCGCCGGCCGCCGCTCGGCGCTGAAGGGCCCGTTCCGTGGACCGGAAGCCGCCCCGCACTGGGAGCGCCCGGCGCTGGCCTCGGTCCTCGTCGTCGCCACGGTGCTGTACGCCTGGGGCATCGACCACGCCGCGATCCACCCGTACTACAGCGCGGCCGCGCGATCCATGGCCACCAGTTGGCGCGCCCTGTTCTTCGGCGGGCTCGACCCCAGCGGTTCGATCACCATCGACAAACTCCCCGGCGCCCTCTGGCCCGAGGCAGCCGCCGTCCGGTTGTTCGGCCCGCACACATGGGCCTTGGCGCTGCCGCAGGTCGTCGAGGGGGTGCTCACCGTCTGGTTGCTCCATCGCGTCGTACGGGCCTGGGCCGGACCGTTCGCCGCACTGATCGCCGCGCTGGTCCTCACGCTCACCCCGGTGACCGTGGTCCTCACCAGGGCCACCATCCCGGACACCACGCTCACTCTGCTGCTGGTCGCGGCCGCCGGAGCTCTGGAGAAGGCGGTGCGTACCGGGCGGCTGCTCCCGCTGATCAGCTGCGGTGTGTGGGTCGGGCTCGCTTTCCAGGCGAAGATGCTGCAGGCGTGGCTGGTACTGCCGGTCTTCGCCGTCGTGTACCAACTCGCCGCGCCGGGCACGCCGTTGAGGAGGGCCCTTCGCTGCCTGCTGAGCGGTGCGGTGTCGCTGATCGTCTCCTGCTCCTGGATCCTGCTCGTCCGGGCGACTCCCGCCACCGACCGCCCCTACCTCGACGGTACGTCCGACAACAGTCCGTTCAGCCTGGTCTTCGGCTACAACGGCCTGAGCCGCTTCGGCAGCGATCCCAGCGCGTTCGGCGCCGCCGCGGGCACCGCCGCCAGCCGCACCACGGGAAACACCGGCTGGGGCCTGCTGATCAACCACACGGTCGGCCCACAGGTCGCCTGGTTCCTGCCGCTGGCCCTGCTTGCCGCCGTACTGGGCGTCGCCTGGCGCAACGGACAACCGCGAACCGACCTGCCGCGCGCGGGATTTCTGCTCTGGGGCGGCTGGCTGGCCGTGCACGCCATGGTGTTCAGCATGTCCAACGGCAACCACGCCTACTACACCGCCGTGATCGCACCGGCGCTCGCCGCACTGGCCGGCGCCGGACTCGCCCTTTTCCGGGGCGAGTACGAGGCCGGCGGCCGGCGGCGCGTGGCCCTGCCCTCGGCGATCGTGGTGACGGTGGCGTGGGCGCTGGTGCTCGACCGGCCCACCCGGTTCCTTCCCTGGCTGCTACCGGTCGCCGTGATGCTCGCGGTGTGCGGCGCGCTCGGTCTGTGGACCGCAGGGGCGCGCACCCCCCGCCGGATGGTCCACTACGCCCTCGCCGCGGGGATCGCGGCCACCCTGGTCGTACCGGCAGGCTGGGCCTTCTCGTGCCTCGAACCGCTCTACGCGGGGGCCTCCGCCGCACCGGTGTGCGGTCCGGTCGGCACCTTCCACCACGACGCCGTCCGCCATCGCGCGTCTCTGCGCAGGGTAGGGCTCGACCAGCCCGGCGCCCGCGACATCGCCCTGCTCCGCTACCTGACCGCGCACCGCCACGGGGAGAAGTACCTGCTCGCCGCCCAGGCCGCCTACACCGCGGAACCGCTGCTGCGCGCCGAGTCCCAGCCCGTGCTCGTCATGGGCGGCTTCACCGGCAACACCCCCTTCCCCACGGTCGAGCGGCTTGACACCCTCGTCGCCACCCGCCAGGTGCGCTACGCGCTGCTCACCGCCCGGCGCCCCGCCACGCCCGCCACCACCTGGGTGAGGGCAAAGTGCCGGTCCGTCCTCCCCAGCGCCTACGGCCGCCGCACCAACGGCAGCCTCACCCTCTACGACTGCCGCCCGCAGGGCTGAGGCAGCGGCCCGTGTGATGGGCGACAGAGCCGCCGCCTATCTGTCCGGCACCGGTCAGATGTCCGGCATCACGAGCGGCGGGCGGAGTCGGCCGCTGTCCCAAGGGCACCAGGGTCACACCGCCATGCCGCTCGCGGTCCGTTCCAGAGCCGCCGGCCACCGAATCAGCTCGGTTGCCTGCGAGGTACTGGTGGGCGGCCGTCGGTCACTTCAGCGAGCGCCTCGTCGAAGTCGTCGCAGTCGTAGGAGTCGTCCGGTGCCAGTTCGGCCAGGCAGTCCAGGAACAGCTCGCCCTGGCCGTGGATGTTGCCGATCGCCACCAGTGAGGAGGCCCGTCCGTGTGCTGCGAGGATCGCCGCGGTCAGCTCCTCGGGGTCCCGGCGGTCGCCGCCGAGATCCACCACCCGCCCGGTGAAGCCGGCGGGAATGGCGTCACGCGCGCTCTTGGTCGGGTGGCCGATCAGGAAGACGACCTCGGCGGCGAGGTCGGGGACGATGGCGCCCATCTGACCGTTGCGCTCGACCCGGTCCGGGCGGCAGTTGACGACCACGTTGAGCGGCCGCCCGATCGCGCCGAGCCGCTCCAGGTACCTGACGTTCATCAGCGTCGACTCGGGGTCGTTCGCGGCGAAGACGTTGGCGAACCGCAGCCGCTTGCCCTCGGGCGTGACGTAGCGCTCCACCGACAGCACGCCCGGGTCCGGCGGCGCGTCCCACATGCCCTGCAACGCGAGCTTCCGCTCCACGCCGAGCAGTTCGGCGACGGCGAGCGCGATCGCCACGTTCTCCTTGAAGGTGAACCAGCTGAAGCCCCGCAGTTCGGCGTCGGCCACCGACTCCGGGTCGACCACGACCAGACGGCAGTTCCGCCTGTCCGCCTCCTCCTGGAGGATGTGCAGCCGGTCCCTCTCCGCTGTCACACACACCCCGCCGACCGGCATCGAGCGGGAGAGCGAGCGCGCGACATCGTCCAGTGTCGGCCCCATCTCCTCCAGATGGTCCTCACGGACGTTGCACAGCACGCCGATGGCGGAGCGGATGAGCTTCTCCTGGTTGATCTCCTGCAGCGCGGGCATCACCGCCATGCACTCGATCACCAGCGCGTCCGGCTGGTAGGCCGCCGCGCGCCGCACGATGCCGATCTGCTCGACGATGTTGGCCAGGCCGAACTTGCGGTGGACCGGCTCCTCGGTGCCGTCGGGATGGATGAACCGTGCAGCGCTGCCGGTGGTCTTGGCGACCGTGACCAGGCCGCCACCGCGCAGCGCGCCCGCGCACAGCCGGGTGATCGAGCTCTTGCCACGGATGCCGTTCACCAGTACTCGCGTCGGTATCTGCGCCAGCGAGGCGAAATGCCGCTTCTGCTCGAGGATTCCGGCGACCAGCAGCCCGGCGCAGCACAACAGGAGTACGAGATAGAGGAAGAGCACGGGGTTCCGTCCTTCTAACGCTGCCGGGCGTTCTCGGGCCGAGAACGAGAAGGGGAGGGGGTGGCCGTGAGACTGGACCTGCCCGCTCGGCCGCCATCCACGAGTGCCTGACGGATCAGCTCCAGGCTGCGGGTGAGCGAGCCGACCTCGTCGTGGTTGACCGGGTACAGCACAGTGCGCCGGTCCCCGTCGGCGAGTCGCTCGCTGAGCAGGGCGAGTGTGCGCAGTGGCCGGATCACCATGGCGTACAGCCAGCCCAGACAGACCACGCCCGCCGTGATGCCGAGGATCCCGGCGAGTGCGGTGCGGTGTTCCGCCTGCACCGCGGGGAGTTGGCGTGCCGCCGTGCCCTCCGCCGTCACCACGTGCCAGGGGAGGCCGACCGTCGGGCCGCTCTGCGGCAGCGGCGCCGCTGCGTCGACCGACAGGCCTGTGAACGAGGCGTGCACAGCCGAGGTCGCGGTGCCCGGTGTGTCGCGGGCCGCGCGAACGAGCCGGGTCAGGCCGGGTTCGGGCAGTGTCTGGAAGGCGCGGTAGCCGACGTTCGCCGCCAGCACCTTGTCACCGGCGTCCGTCAGCCAGACGCGACCCAGTTGGGGCCTGGACAGCATGGAGTTGAGCGTGCTCACATCGATCTCGCCCAAGAGGACCGCGCGGGCCGCCGGTGCGGTGCCATTGACGCCCGGGACCTGGGCGTATGCGGTGATCGCCGGGATCCGGCCCGAGGTGTTGACGGTATTGATCCCGCTGCCGCCGGGCACATGGATGATGCTGCCCAACGGCCTCGCGCCCACCCGCAGCGTGATGTCACCGGAGCCGCCGAGCACATACAGCGAGCGGTACTGCCTGTGGTCGGCAAGAGCGCGCAGCAGAACCTCGGTCTGGGCGGCCGGGCTCCTGCCGGACAGGCTCCCTGCCACTTCGATGAGGTCGGTGTGCGACTGGGCGAGCAGCTGCCAGACCCGGTTCGCCGCGATCTCGGTGCGCGCCCGCTGGTCGGCGACGACCGAAGCCGGAACCGAGGTGGCGGTGTCCACTCGGTTCAACAGGAAGATCATCGGAATCGCCCAGCCGGCCACCAGCACCACGGCGACCAGAGCCAGCGCCCTGCAGCCCGGTCTGCGGCGCGCCGAGGGTGCCGGCGGGCCGCTCCCGCCGGTCAACTGTTGACGCAGCGACTCCAGGGCCCGACCGATCCGGGCCGGCTCCCCGAAGCCGGATACGGGCACCGGCGGGGCCAGCTCCGCCCGCGAGTCCGCTCCACTTCCGGCAGCGCCCCGGGCCAGGCGGCGGGCGGCCGGGAGAAGTCCCAGCAGCGGCCGTTGCACGCAGCACCACAGCACCAGCCACAGCAGCAGCGCGATTCCGGCGAGCACCCCCGCCGCCGTGAGCCCGAACCCCCAGTAGTCGACGGAGGCGGTGTTCGCGGGCGCCGCCCGGGAGGTCAGCACCAGTAACCCGAGGTCGTCGGTGTGGCCCGGCCCGGCCGCCGAGGCGACCTGGGCCCAGCCGGCGACGGTGCGCCGACCGCCTTCACTCGCGCCGAGAATGCTTCCGGAGGCGTCGCTTCGGTGCCCCTGACCGTTCGCCGCGCGGGCTGCCGCCACCGGCAGACCGCTGTCGGCGGCGGTCGACTCCGTGCCCTTCGCGGTGGTGACGAGGACGCGACCGGCGGCGTCGAGTATGGCGGCGGTGCGCCCGTCACCAAATGCCTTGAGGCGGGGTAAGTGTTCGGCGAGGACGAGCAACCACGGTCGCCGGCTGGGGTCCGGGCTTCCGTTCCGGTCCTGGTCGGTGTCCGCTCTCTGCGGGGGCTGCGGGACCTTCGCGAAGTACAGCAGGCAGCACCCGTTGCCCGAGGCCACCAGTCGCGGCCGGATCGCGCCCTGCCCGGACGCCATCGCGGCGAAGTCCGCCCCGGTCAGCAACACCGGCAGGCCGCCGGCCGCCAGTGGGTTGCGGGTGATCGGGTCGAACAACGCACTGCCGAGGACCGCCTTTCTGCCGTAGATCAGCGCCTTGAGCGTGGCGGCGGGTGTCGCTGGGGTCGATGGGGTCGTTGCCATGTACGCCGCGACCCTTCGGCCTATCGAACTCGCCTCGGCGTCGATCGCTTCGCGCTCCAACTGCGCGGTGTCCGCGGCGATCTGCCGCTCCGCTTCCAGCGCCGCCCCCGGCCTTTGCCCGGTGTGGACGCGGCCCAGGGCGACCACGACCAGGGCGGCGATCACCAGCAGTGACACGCTGAGCGAGGCGAGAGGCGGCCGCACCCCTCCCAGCAGCGGCATATCGGCGCGGCGGCGTGCCCGATGTCGGCGCGGCGCCCGCAGGGCGGTGTACAGGGCAGCGGATCCCTTCTCGACCGACACCGAACGCCCAGACGCCCCCCAGGCGCAGGCTGATCGCATGGGCCTACCGGGTCACTGCTGTGCGACGGGGAGAGACCAAAACCCCTTGCTTTCGGCGTCGCGGTACTCGGCGTCAGCACACCACTCTTGGGCACAGACTGTCAATATCAGATTACAGCGTTGACCATATCAACAAGTGAGTACGCAAACCCGCCCTGTGGGAGATCGGCCGGGATGTGGCCGTGGGCCTGCCCGGGAAGAAGATTGCCTCCGGTCACAAGCTCACAGTTGGCGCCGCTGGTAGTGTCAGTACATGGCAGTGGTACTGGCACCAAGCGAACCGAGGCGGGAGAATGAACCGGACCGGTGATGGCCTCGACGAGGGGCAGGCGTCCGATGCCGAGGCGGCGCCGCTCGACCGGTCACCGGCAGGTGGCGCCCCCCACGTCGACGTGGTCACCGCCGACCAGCTGACCGACCTGCTCGCGCAGCGGTCGGACGTCCTGGTGTGGTTCACCACCGGCTGGTGCGTGCCGTGCTGGGAGATAGCCCCGCACCTGGACGAGTTCGCGGTCGCCATCCGGGACCGGCTTCTGCTCGTCGCCGTCGACGGGGAAGCCGGGACCGAGCTACTCCGCCGCTACCAGGTCGCCGCGTATCCAAGTCTTCTCCTCTTCCATCGCGGCGTGCGGGTGTGGCAGCGGGCCGGTGCCCGTGAGTTCTCCGCGGCGGAATTCGCGGGCACGTTCGTGCCGTTGCTCGACGCCCTGCAGGACCCGGACCTGGCGAGCGATGCGGCGGCCGACGACGGACCCGCGCCGCCGCCCCCGAGGCCGGAGCGCACGGTGCTTCTGCCCGACCTCCCGGCGGGGTTCGTCGAGTGCCGGGTGAGCGGGCCTGACGCCGCGGCAGTTCCGTCGCAGCAGGTCGGGCCGGGGCCGAACGACCTGCCGGAGGGTGGGGAGCTCACCGTCCATCTCACCGCCGACCACCGCAACGATCCGCCGTTGGACCTGACCGTCCTCGACGGGTTCGCGCCGGACACGGTCGACCGGCTGATCATCAGCAAGATGCCCGTCTCGCTCCAGAACCTGGAAGGGTTTCCCGCGCTGCGCCGGCTCCAGACACTGGTCCTGCAGGCGGGCAGCACTGTCGACATCGGCCCGGCGGATCTGGCCGCCTTTCCCCACCTGGTCCAACTGGACACGTTCTCCGAAGGGGCCGACGTCCAACTGACCGACGTGGTCGTGAACGGCGGCTGGGCACTGCCGGAGCTGCGTCGCATCGCCCCGGTCACCGACCTGGACGCGCCACAGCCGATCGCCGTGGGTGGCACCGAACCGGTGACCGACGCCGAATTCGCCGACCGCGTCCGGACCGGGCTGGTGCTCGTCGAGTTCACCGTCGCCGGGGCACCCACGTGCGAGGCGATCAAGCCGGTGCTGGGCAAGCTGGCCGAGGACCTTCCCGACCTGCCCGTGCTGGCGCTGGACGTGCGGCGGAGCCACGCGGTCACCGAGAACCACGAGATCGCGGTCGTACCGACACTGCTGCTGCTGCGCGACGGACACGAGATCTGGCGGTCGGCCATCGGCGACGAAACCGACGTCGACACGACGCTGACGAGGGCGTTGCAGGCCGCCCACCGGCCCGCGCACCGGCCCGCCCACCGCACCAGGCAACCGGCGCTCCCGAGGCCGGCGCGCACCTTACGCCCGGCCGGTGACGCCCTCCCCTACCAACTGGCCCTCCAGCCGCCCGGGTTCGGCGCATCCGCCGTCACCGACGTCGACCACGGCGGCGAGGTCGCCGTTCCCGCCGGGTGGAGCGTCTTCGTCCAGATCTACCGCAGTGCCGACGACGAACCGTTCGACTGGACCGCCCTCGACGGCTTCGGTCCGGACGACATCGACGCCCTCACCTATGTCGACGAGAACTCCGACGGGGTGGCCGCGCAGCAGGCTGCCACGGCGGCGACCCGGTTGACCGGGCTGCGTCGGCTGGAGATCCACAGCCGCGCACTGGCGGACCACTGGGGCGAGGCGATGACGACATTGCGCCGGTTGACCTGGCTGCGGGTCCTGCGACTTTCGACGTTCGACATCGACGAGCTGTCCGATGTTTCGCTCGGCGCGCTGAGCGAGGCCCTGCCGGACACCGTCATCAACGATTACTGGAGTGGACTTTCCGATGCCTAGAAACGACGCGCCCCGACGCGGCACAAGACAGCAGTCGCGCCGCGTGGACCTCGCGGCGGGTATCACCGGGGAGCCTGAGCAGACCGGTTCGCTGCGGGCGCGGGCCATCAGCGAGATCCGGTCACGCATCCAGACGGGTGCGCTGGCTCCGGACCACACCTTTTCCGAGGTGACCATCTGCGAGGAGCTCGGTATGAGCCGGGCACCGGTCCGCGAGGCCCTCATCGCGCTCTCCTCCGGTGGATGGCTCGAGTCGCTGCCGCGGGCCGGCTGGCAGGTGCGTGCCCTGACGCTCAACGAGGCACGGAATCTCATGGCCGTCCGCGCGGCCCTGGCACCCGCCGCCGCTGCCGCCGCCGCACGCAGGGCGCCTCATGAGGACGAGGCCGTAGCCGCACTGCAGGGCTACTGCGACATCCAGGCGAGCGACGGACCCGTCGAGGAGGCAATTGTCGGTATGTACCGTTGCCTCAGGCGGATCGCGCGCCTGTCGGGCAACCTCGAGTTCGACCGCTGTCTGGAGGACGTGCTGGCCAGACTCGTTCGCTACTACCTCCTGGCACCGGTCCAGGAGGCGCTGCGGAGCGAGTCGATCCCGTTCCATCCAGTCGTGGCGGCGGTCCTCGCCGGGGACTCGGACGCCGCTCACGATCAGATGCTCGGTTTCGTCACCCAGGACCAGCGGCGGCTCACCGAGGCGATCATCGACAGCGACCTCGTCCAGTCCGTGAAACTGACACTGCCGTCGGGACACACACCCACCCGGAGACGAGACAGTGCCTGAGGAGCCCGATCCATCCGAGGGTCCGAACGTGGTCCCCATCGATTCCTACCGTCGGGCCGGGAAACCCGGCGCGAAGGCGGCGAGGCGGGGCCCGATGACGGTTCCCGGCCGCTGGGGTTGGGACCGGTACGGCCCCAACTCCGCGTGCCGCAACGACATCGACTGCCCACCCGACAAGCTCTGCGAGCACGGCCGCTGCGTGTGAGCCCCCGGCCCGCCACCGCTACCGCTGCGCAGCGGCACGCGCCGACGCCGCCGGTCCACCGAGGGGGCGGTGAACCGGCGGCGTCGTCTTACCGTTGTGGTCAGAGGGTGGTCAGCTCAATTCACGGTGCGGTAGGCGTCGATCAGCGTCTGGGTGACCCGGTTGCCCTTGGTGTCGACGGCCGTGGCACGGAACGACACCGAGCCAGGGGTCTTCGGCTGGCTCAGTGTCACGGACCGCTTGCCGTCGGCCGCACCGTGGACCGCCGTGCTCTTCCAGGTGCGCCCGCCGTCGTAGGACACCTTGACGGCCAGGGACTTGAGCGCGCCCGGGGCCGCCGCAGCGCCCTGGACCACCAGCGGGACGGAGATGCGGGTCCCTGCCTTGGCGGTACTGTCCAGGCTGAGTTTCGGGGTGAAACGGACGACGGACAACGGCATGGTGACGTAGGCATCGGGCGAGGGACGCAGAGTGAAGTCCCAGACCGTGGAGACGCGGGTGCCGACGCGGTACACGGCGGCCCTGCGGGTCGCGTCCATGCTGAGCCGATAGCGGGCGGTGCGGTCGCTCAGGCCGCTGCCTCCTTCGAGGGAGTCGCACAAGTCCTGCTTCTCATCGAGGAGGACGGTGTCGCCCATGGTGAACCGGGTGCGGTACGCGGCTTCGGAAGGGCCGAGGTAGCCGGTGTGGCCTGAGCCGTCGCTGAACAAGGGCACGCAGATCCCGTAGTTGGACTTCATGTACTCCCCGCCGTAGCCCTCGGGCAGGGAGGGGCCGAACACAGCGGTGCCGAAGTTCCTTTCCCGGTAGGAGCGGCCGGGCAGATAAGGGTGGTGCTCACCCTCCCAGGACCCCAGCAGGGAATCGGCCTCGGTACCGAAGGTCGTAGTCAGTTTCCAGCGCAAACCCCCTTCCGCCGAAAGGTAGTTGACCGCTGAGCCGTACGGCGCCTTCCGCGCGACTCCGGCAAGTGCGGGAACGTTGATGGCCTCTTCCCAGCCGGGCACGGTCCAGGCCGCGCTGGGCGTGACCCGGGCGCCCGCCGGGACGGGCCCCATGGCGGTGACGATCTTCGCCAGACCGCGTGCGGAGACGGTTCGGTTCAGTCCGGTGAACATCGATCCCCTGCGGGTGACGACGAGGCCGTACAGCGGATCGGTGGCTCCGCGCTGCCAGATACCGCCGTACTGGACGACGAAGTCCTTCGTGGGAGCGGACGGCCCGGCCTGGGCCACCCGGACGGTGTCGTAGTCGTCCGCGATCAGACCGTTGTAGTACCCGGTCCCGGGGGTACCGGCCGCGAAGAGCAGCTGCGCGCTGCGCAGACGTGCCCGTGCGTCGGGCGCGGTGACGCGGACGGGCTTGGCGGTGCGGGCGTCGAGGGTCAGCGCGCGGTCCCTGTCCATCATCAGCCTGGGCGTCACCAGCCAGGACAGCTCGGAGCGGCTCCCGTTGTCGTCCTCCATCATGGTGTCCACCGTGTAACGCCCCTTGGGCAGCCGGACGGTGACGACGCCGTCACCGTCCTTGTCGCCATAGTCGTAGGGCAGATACAGCCGGGGCCGGTCCAGGGCGGCGACAGCCAGAGCGGTGTTCCTGGCGGGCTTTCCGTCGCGACCGGTGACCTTCAGGGTCAGCGTGTACGAGGGCACCTCGCGCACGACCCCGACGGGGGTGCGCACCGTTTGCCCGCCGCCCGTCGCGGTCACCGAGGCGGACCAGAGCCCGTCGGCCGGCCCGCCGGTGCGCGTGTCGGCCGTGACGGTGGCTTTCGCCGTGCCGCCGGCCGGGATGGTCAGCCGTGCCGGCGAGACGCTGAACAAGGCCGCGGACGCTGTGCGGTCGCCCGGACCGACCGGACCGACCGGATCAGCCATCGACAGGTCGAGAGTGACCGGCCGGTCGCTGAAGTTGCTGTAGGTGAGGGTGCGACGGACCGGCTTGTCGTCAGCGTGCGGCCACTGCTGGACACCGAGATCGAGGGAGGCGGGCTCGACGCTCACCTCCTGCCGGATGGCCCGGGTGAGATCGACCCGGCCGGCCCCCGCCGCATAGGCGCTCTGCCCGGCGAGCGGCTTGGCGGAGGCCATCACGGCGGCCTTGAGGCGCGGGCCGGTCCAGTCCGGATGCTGCTGGGCGACGATGGCGACGGCACCGGCGACCGCCGGGGTGGCCATCGAGGTGCCGGAATAGACGACATAGCCGGGGATCGGGCCGTTGCTCCCCGGACTGTGGGCGGCCTTGGCCGCGGCGATCTCCACGCCGGGTGCGGACAGGTCGGGCTTCATGGCGTTGTCGGCTGTCGGCCCTCGGCTGGAGAAGTCGGCGAGGCGGTCCTCGCGGTCCACGGCGGCCACGGTGAGCGCCGACTCCGCGGAGCCCGGAGAGTCGACCGTGGCATCGTCGGGCCCCTCATTGCCCGCGGCGATGGTGAACAGGGTGCCGGAGGACTTCGACAGGTCGTTCACCGCCTGCTCGATCGGGTCCGCACCGATGGAGTCCGTGCCGCCCAGGCTCATGCTGACGATCCTGGCCTTCTGCTGCACCGCCCACTGCATGCCGGCGATGATCCCCGAGTCGGAGGCGGTGGCGCCGTCGAAGACCTTGCCGACGAGCAGCCGGGCGCCGGGCGCGACGCCCATGTACTTGCCATCGCTCCTGGCACCGGACCCGGCGATGATGGAGGCCACATGCGTGCCGTGCCCGTCGGTGTCGTCCGTGGTGCCGCTGCCGCTGAAGTCCTCGGCCTTGAGGATGGCCTTCTTCACGTCGGGGTGCGTGGCGTCGATGCCGGTGTCCAGGACCGCCACGTCGACGCCTTTGCCGTCGTAGCCCGCCTTCCACGCCACCGGCGCGCCGATCTGGACCGGGCCGCCCTCGGGATCGGGGGCGCCCGCCTGCCTCGCCGCCGTGAGGCCGCGGTCCGCGGGGAGTTTCCTAAGGCCGTCCAGCCAGACCCGGTCGACGCCGGGAGCGGTCTGCAAGGCGCCGGCCCGACCGGCGGGACGGTCGGTCAGCGCGGCCAGGACCTGGCCAATCCGTGCCTTGGGCGCGGCGATCGACTCCCCGCGCACCGCGGGCAGCGGGCGTTGGACATCGGCGTCGGCGGCGCGCAGCGCCTGCCGGGCGTCGCCCTGCGCGGCGCCCTTCCCGTACGTCACGATCAGCGGCAGGGTTCGCCGGTGCGCGTCGTCGTAGTCGGCGGCGGCGAGCCCCGTCACGTCGAACAGCCTCCGGTCCAGACGGCCTTCGGCCAGCAGACCGACGACATCCACGGGAGTCACATACGTGTGCCCGGCGAAGCGCTGCACGGACACCGGTATCCCGGCACGTCCCGGGCCGCGCCTGACCTCCGTGACCCTGCCCCTGGCGTCCAGGGCCACCGTGTCCCCGGTGATCAGCGTGATCCGCTCGACCGTACGGCCCACCGTGCCCTGCACAGGCGGCGGAGCCCCCGCGCTGCCGTCGGCTCCTGGCCCCGGCACAGCTGTCGCGGGCAGTGCCCCGCCGACCATGCCCAGCATGGCTGTGGAGGCGACACCCGCACAAACCGCCCTGCGTATCGTTCCTCTTCTGCTTCCGTCTTCCCACTCCACCCCATCGATTCCCTCCCGGACAGGCCTGTGCACCACAGGACATGAGTGGATGTCACGGTCCGCCCTCCGGCGGCCGACGGGTCCGACTCTTGCCCGGGGGAACAGCCCGGCACCTCACCCGAACGGACACGCCTTCTCGTCCGATCGGTAGATGGCGCAGACAGTGAAGGAAGGGAAGCTTGGTGAAGGTGTGTCAGTGAGGACGTACGCTCACTCCGTCGGCAGCAGGCCGGCTTCGTGAGCGAGGATCGCGGCCTGGACGCGGTTGACGCAGCCCAGCTTGGTCAGTATGTGCCGCACATGCGTCTTCACGGTGCCCTCGCCCAAGTAGAGCCTTCTGCCGATCTCGGCGTTGGACAGCCCGAGGCCGACCAGGACGAGCACGTCCTGCTCTCGGGCGGTCAGAACCTGTAACTGCCGTCGTGCTTCGGCGTTCCGTCGCCCATGGGTGAGCACGTACCGATCGATCAGGTCCCGGGTGACGCGCGGCGAGAGGATGGCCTCGCCGCGCGCGGCGACGCGTACCGCCTGGATGAGTTCCTGAGGGCCGGTGTCCTTCAGCACGAAGCCCGCGGCGCCGGCCTGGAGCGCGCGGGTGATGTACTCGTCCTCACCGAACGTGGTGAGCATGACGACCCGTACCGACGAGGCAAAGGCAGCCAGCCTCTCGGCGGCGGCGAGGCCGTCCACGCGCGGCATCCGGACGTCCATCAGCACCACGTCGATGCGGTGGCTGACGGCGAGGTCGACCGCCTCGGCGCCGTCGGCGGCCTCCGCGACCACCTCGATGCCTTCGGCGCGGGCCAGGACAAGGCGCAGACCCGCCCGCATCAGGGCTTCGTCGTCGGCCAGCAGAACTCGGATCGGCCCGGTCGGATCATCGCTCATACGCGTCGCGTCCTAGGAATCTTCGATGACGTCGTCGTCGACGTCGTATTCACTCATGCCGATCAGACGGTCCCCGCGAAAGCAGAACCGGACGATACGGACCTGGAATTGCCAGTCCTGCACGTACATACAGGAGTCGCGGGAAGGGGTGGGTGACTCCACCAGCCGGGCGGCGAGCCGCGCTATCGGGTCGTCCTCGCCTGCTATGTAGGTGACTTCCTCCCGGGTCATACCGAGCTTCACCATCTCGGACAGGGGGGAAGACACCATCTTCCGGTAGTCCGCGAAGGACCAGGGCATCACAGAGAGCGCGACGGAGAGCAGCGCCGCGACGCCGACCAGGCAGGCGGCGAGCACCACACTCGTGCCCTGGCGCACCCAATAGCCGAAAAGCGTATGCGGCCTGGCAGTTCGAGCCGTCGTGGCCGATGTCGCCCGGTTGTCGACGGCTGCACTGTTCCGCTGGCCCCGCCGGGTGCCGGGAACGGCCCCCGTGGGCTCGCGAAGGGGCAGTTCGGCGCTCATCCGGAAGCCGCCGTCCTCGGTGGGCCCGGCGGAGAAGTCACCACCGAGCAGGGCCACCCGCTCCTGCACGCCGACAAGTCCCATTCCGGTACCGGGCGCGAGCGGGGTCCTGGCGGACGGCGGTGGGCGACTGCTTCCGTTGCGAAGGTCGACGCGTACGGTGTCCCGGCCGCGCTCGACCACGACGGTGACGGCCGAACCGGACGCATGCCGGTGCACGTTGGTCAGCCCCTCGCGGACGATGCGGTGTACGGCCCGTCGCACGGGAGCGGCGACGTCGGACAGGTCGGGACCCTGCCACGTCAGGCCGATGTCAACGCCCGCCGACCGGGATTCCCCGATCAGTCGCTCTATGTCCGAGCGAACACCGGTCTCCTCGGCCGGCTGCAGCACCGCAGCCTCGTGGCCCGGGGTCCGCAGGATGCCGAGGATCAGGCGCAGTTCCCGCATCGCCGTCTGGGCCGTACCGCGGATCAGGGCAGCCTCACCGCCGTCGCCCTTGCCACCGTCGATACGGGCCTCTTCGGCCGATGCCAGCTCCAGCGCTCCCGCGTACTGAGAGATCAGGCTGAGCCGGTGGCCGAGCTGATCGTGCATCTCCTGGGCTATGCGGGACTGCTCCTGGAGACGTGCCGTCGACTGAGCCAACCGGTAGTTCTCCTCCAGGAACAGGGCACGCTCCCGCAGCGCACGGATCACGCGATCCGTCGTCCCGAGCAGGGCCCGCACCCCGGCCGGCAACCCCAGGCAGACCAGGGCCGTGAGCAGGTGAAGCGCCGTCACCACGGAGGCCGGCATGGGGCTGGAGAGCACGGCTACGCCGTAACCGATCAGGGCGGTCACGCCCAGGACGGCGAGCCGCCGCACCGCCGGCCTGGGCTGCCCGCAGACCCTGAAGGCCGCCACCGCGAGAGCACTGCCCGACACGGGCCACCAGCCGAACAACGCGCTCGCGGCGATCACCGCGACGGTCGGCGACCACAGTCGGAGCAGCGTGGTGAGGAGCGCACCGCCCACGGGCGCCCACATCAGAGTCTCCTCCCCGGGGGAGCCCGTCGGCGCCCACTCAGGATTGCTCCACTGTGTGGCCGAGACCCATGTGACCAGCGCGACCAAGCCGAGCAGCCCGAACTCCCGCACGACCCGTTCCATCGGTCGCGCGCTCGGAGACGCCAGAGCCTGAGCCCCCTGCACGATGCGGGATACGACCACCGGCCGCACATCGTTCACCACCGGGCCGGAAACCTCCGGTTCCACTGGAGCCCGGGAACGACCTACCTCGTAGAACTACCGGGTACCGCGAGACCCGCAGATTTACCAGTAGCTGCGGAGGAACCTCCGGACCGACGCTTGATCCACGTCATAGCGGGGCCGGTCCGGCGCACGGCGCCGCGACCTCCCCCGCCCGAAGACGGTACGCACTGGTCCGCGCCTGAAAGCGCTCTCACCCCGGCGGCGCCGCAGGCGCACGACCGTAACCACTCCCCGACACGGAGAGCTCATGTTCGATCGAGCAGCAATGCATCTGCCCAGGTGGCGGATGCGATACCGGGTATCGGCGCTCGCGGCGCTCCTCGCCGCCGTCGCCATCCTGACCCAGGCCGTCCTCTGGACCAGTCCGGCGCGCGCCGCAGGGCTCTTCTCCTGCACGCCGGGCAACACCTCGACGACCTCGTGTACCAATATCGTCAACAACGAGGTGGTCAGCCAACGGCCGAGGCCGGACGAGGTGTACCGCGGCGACTCGCGGCAGCCGTACGACATCTTCAACCACGGCTTCACGGCGGTCGGCGACGACTACGACATCCCACGCCACGTGCACGGAGGCAACGGCGCGCGCAGCGGCTGGATCTCCACCAGCGAGTCGCTGCCGGAGGCGGAGGCCTTCGCCCGCAGCCAGGGCGGCCGCAATCTCGCCTCGGCGGCGGCGCAGCCCCAGTGCCGGGCCGGGCGGTTCGCGCAATGGTCCCCCATTCCAGGACTCGGCTGGTGGCGGACCGAGGACTGCAGCAACGGGTGGGTGCAAGCGGACACCTACGTGTATGTCATCGATTCCCACATGGAGCGCAATGCCATCTACATCCCCGACCAGGTGCGCGGGGACCCGACGCTGGAGCGCTACGCGACCCAAAGGGAATGGGCCTACGAACACCACATCCCGGGCTCCGGGGTTGCGGGCGTGCGCATCTACCGCATGAGGGCGCGCATGACTAACGGAAGGATCGACTTCCGGACCCAGACGTTCACCTATCTCCGCTTCGAGGGCAACTCCCGTCACACAGAGCGGCAGATCTCCTACGACCCGGGCGCCGACCCGGCGGCCCACTTCAGCGCGAGCACCCACCTCGGCGTCCCCCCCCTCCCGGGGAACCCGTATCACCGCGGCTGCGCGACAGTCGACCGGTGCAGGGGCGGCAACGGTGGCTGAGACCGACCCGACTTCCAACGCACCAGGCGACGCGTACGCCACCGTGACCGCCCACCTCCCGCACCCGAGGAAGACCATGCCGGAAAACGCATTCACAGCGCCGGGCCACAGACGCACCACGCCCTGGGGGCGCTCACGCTTCGCTCTGTTCGCCCTTTTGCCCCTGCTGCTGGGGGCCGGCTCACTGCTGCCGGCCGAGCCCGCGCATGCCGACACAGTCAACGGCCTGCTGCTGTGGTACCCGCTCAACGAGGCCTCGGGCACGGTCGCCACCGACTCCTCCGGCCACGGCAACGACGGCACCGTCAAGGGCACCGCCTCCTGGGGCGGCGACCAGGGCCTGACCTTCGACGGCACCGACACCTACATCCAGGCCCCCAACAACATCATGGCGGGGCTGAACTCCATCACCGTCTCCTTCGACACATGGATCGACTCGACCCAGACCACCCCGTACTTCCTCTACGGCTTCGGCAACACCAACACCGGCAACGGCCAGGGCAACGGCTACCTGATGGCCGGCGGCAGCAACTTCCGCAGCTCCATCACCACCACCAACTACACCGGCGAGAAGACCACCAGCCCCGGCACCGCGCTGCCGTCCGGAACCTGGACACACGTCACCTACACCCAGACCGGCACCACCGGCACCCTCTACAAGGACGGCGTGCAGGTGTCCCAGAACACCTCGATCAACGTCACGCCGGGTGCGATCGGCGGCGGCGTCACCGCCGCGGACTTCATCGGCCGCTCCCTGTACGCCACGGACCACTACTTCAAGGGCAAGATGCGCAACTTCCGCGTCTACGACCACGCCCTGAACGCCACCCAGGTCCAGGCCGACGCCGGCGCCCAGTGGGAGGAAGTGGAGGAACTCGCCGAATACAACGGCGCCCTGACCGCGTTCGAAGACCCGAACATCGGTCCCGTCATCATCTTCCCGTCCGACTACACCGGCGACATCAACAACCTGCAGCACCCGAGCGGCTGGACCGACTCCACCGGCGCCACCCCGACCAGCTGGCCCACCACCACCACCGCCAAGAGCGTCATGTTCACCCAGGACCAGATCGACACCGTGCAGGACGCGGTCGTCAACGCGATCCAGCCCGACGGCGACACCACCTACTCCCTGTCCGTGCACTACGACGGCATGAGCGACCGGATCATCGCGCAGACCAACGCCCCCTCGTCCATCACCGACCCGCTGGTCACCCAGTACCCCAACCAGCTCGTCATCCAGGGGCCGCCCGCCAACACCGCGCCCACCACGTGCGCGCCCCAGGTCTCGCTCGACACCAACCCCGGCAACGCCGGGGGCGAGACCGCCGCGAGCGAGCAGCTGCAGGCCCTGGCCGACTACAACTGCGCCCTGGCCTCCTTCCAGGATCCGAAGATCGGCCCGGTGATCATCTTCCCGTCCGACTACTCGGGGGACATCAACAACCTGCAGCAGCCGACCAGCTGGACCGACTCCAGCGGCGCCACCCCGACCAGCTGGCCCACCCCCACCACCGCCAAGAGCGTCCTGTTCACCGCCGACAAGGTCCAGCAGATCATCGCCGCCGCCGTCGCGCAGATCCAGCCCGCCGACTCCACGGTGTTCTACAGCCTGTCCGTGCACTACGACGGGATGAGCGACCGGATCGTGGTCAACACCGACGCACCGTCGTCGGTCACCAGCCCCCTGGTGAGCGCCTACCCCGGCCAGATCACCGTGGCGAGCCAGACGGCCCCGGCAATGAAGATCATCGACAAGAACAGCAACCTCAACCTGGGCGTCTCCGGATCCTCGACCGCTCCCGGCGGCGGGGCCGTGCAGCTCGATCCCGACACCACGACCAACCAGCAGTGGAAGCTGGTGGCCGCTGAAGCGGGCTACTACAAGATCGTGAATGTGAACAGCGGCCTGCTGCTGGGCATCTCCAGCGCCTCCACGGCGGCAGGCGCCACCGCCGTGCAGTGGACCGACAACGGCAGCGCGGACCAGCGGTGGCAGGTGGTCGACGACGGCGGCGGCTACGTCAAGCTGGTGAACAAGAACAGCGGCCTGCTGCTCGGCGTCTCCAGCGCGTCCACGTCCGCGGGAGCCACCGCCGTGCAGTGGACGGACAACGGCAGCGCGGACCAACGGTGGCAGCTCAGCCCCGCCGGCTGACGCAGGCTGAAGCTCCTGGCAGATGGGTGGTCGACCAAGACCAACCTTCTCCGCCAGGAGCTTCGCCGTGTTTGACTGCCCGTCCGGGCTGGATCTGTCCGCTTCAGCGCTACGGCGACGGGTAAGCCCTGCTCGCCCTGGCCCACCTGCGGCCGCCTCCGGCTCACCATGGCCGCTGTCGCACACGTGACCCGCGCCCGGTCAGCGTCGATACTTCCGAGAGCAGGCATATGGAATCGTTCAACCAGTACACCGACCGCATCTGACACCCCGCCATGGACAACTGGCACAACCGAACTCTGACCAGCAAAAACTCAGGTCAGAGGCTCATCTGCTGATCTCACCAGGAGGTACCCGTGAAGATGCTCATCAACGTTCCGGAGACCGTGGTCGCCGACGCGCTGCGGGGTATGGCGGCGGCCCATCCCGAGTTGACCGTCGATGTGGAGAACCGGGTGATCGTGCGGCGGGACGCGCCCGTTGCCGGAAAGGTCGCCCTCGTCTCGGGTGGCGGGTCGGGCCATGAGCCGTTGCACGGAGGGTTCGTGGGGCCGGGGATGCTGTCGGCGGCCTGCCCGGGTGAGGTGTTCACGTCTCCCGTGCCCGACCAGATGGTGCGGGCCGCGGCCGCCGTGGACAGCGGGGAGGGCGTGCTGTTCATCGTGAAGAACTACACCGGCGACGTCCTCAACTTCGACATGGCGGCCGAACTCGCCGAGGACGAGGGCATCCAGGTCGCGAAGGTCCTCGTCAACGACGACGTCGCCGTGACCGACAGCCTCTACACGGCCGGACGGCGTGGCACGGGCGGCACCCTGTTCGTGGAGAAGATCGCCGGTGCGGCGGCGGAGGAAGGGCGCCCGTTGGAGCGGGTGCGCTCCATCGCCCAGCGGGTCAACGACGGCTCCCGCACCTTCGGCGTCGCACTCGGCGCCTGCACCACCCCCGCCAAGGGCAGCCCCACCTTCGATCTGCCGCCGGGCGAGCTGGAGTTGGGCGTGGGCATCCACGGTGAACCCGGCCGGGAGCGGCGCCCGATGATGACCTCGGGGGAGATCGCCGACTTCGCGGTGGAGGCCGTACTGGAGGACCTGAACCCGCGTAATCCCGTGCTGCTGCTGGTCAACGGGATGGGCGCGACGCCGCTGCTGGAGCTGTACGGGTTCAACGCCGAGGTGCAGCGCGTGCTGGACGGGCGCGGGGTCGCCGTGGCCCGCACCCTGGTCGGGAACTACGTCACCTCGCTCGACATGGCCGGGGCCTCGGTGACCCTGTGCGAGATCGACGAGGATCTTCTCGGGCTCTATGACGCGCCGGTGCGTACGGCGGGTCTGCGCTGGGGCATGTGAGCCCGGACGGGCGCGAACCGGCGGTCACAGCCGGGTTCGACAGCGAGACCGACGTACCTACCACGCAAGGAGAACCCTGTGCTCGACGCCGACTTCTTCCGGCGCTGGCTGACGGCGACGGCCGTGTCCGTCGACCGTGAGGCGGAGCGGCTCACCGCTCTGGACTCGCCGATCGGCGACGCCGACCACGGCAGCAATCTGCGCCGCGGCTTCAACGCCGTGGCCGACGTCCTGGAGAAGGACGCACCCGACACGCCGGGCGCCGTCCTCACCCTCGCCGGACGCCAACTCATCTCGACGGTCGGCGGCGCCTCCGGACCCCTGTACGGGACCCTGCTGCGCCGGACGGGCAAGGCGCTCGGTGAGACGGCCGAGGTGAGCGCGCCGGACTTCGCGCAGGCGCTGCGCGCCGGGGTGGACGCGGTGATGACGCTCGGCGGTGCGGTGCCCGGCGACAAGACGATGATCGACGCCTTGGTGCCCGCCGTGGACGCCCTCGGTGAGTCGTTCGCCGCCGCGCGCACGGCCGCCGAACAGGGCGCCCTCGCGACGACGCCGCTGCGGGCCCGTAAGGGCAGGGCGAGTTATCTCGGCGAGCGCAGCGTCGGTCACCAGGATCCGGGGGCCACCTCGGCGGCGCTGCTGATCGCGGCTCTCGCGGAGACCGCCGGTGAGTGACGGCGACGGCGTGGGCGGCGAGGGGTTGGTCGGGGTCGTACTGGTGTCGCACAGCGCGGCGGTGGCCGACTCGGTGGCGGATCTGGCCCGGGGGCTCGTGGGCGGCGGTGCGACCGTTCCCGTCGCCGCGGCCGGCGGCACCGAGTCCGGCGGGCTCGGCACGAGCGCCGAGCTGATCACGGCGGCGGCCCGTTCCGTGGACCAGGGGGCCGGAGTCGCCGTCCTGATGGATCTGGGCAGTGCGGTCCTCACGGTGAAGGCGCTGCTGGCGGAGGGCGACGAACTCCCGGCCGGGACCCGGCTGGTGGACGCGCCGTTCGTCGAGGGCGCGGTGGCGGCGGTCGTCACGGCGTCGACGGGAGCCGACCTCGCGGCGGTCGAGGCGGCGGCCGCGGAGGCGTACACGTACCGGAAGGCGTGAGGGAGGGCGGGGAGGAAGCGGCGGGGTACGGTTGGACGACCGGCCCGCCGCGTCTGCCGGGGCCCGTCCGGGCGGGCCGGCTCAGCCGCCGTTCATGCCCCCGCCGTTCATGCCCCCGTCGCTCCCGTTGCCCCCATCGCTCACGTCACTCCCGTTGCTTACGTTGCTCGCGTTGCTCGCGTTGCTCGCGTTGCTGTCGATGCTCACGTCGCTCGCACTGCTGTCGCCGATCTGGTCGCCCTGGTCGCTCTCGCTGCTGTCGTCGAACGCGTCGACCTGGCCCACGAATTGTTTCGCCAGCTGCTCTCCCAGCTCCACCGCCGCCGCGTGGTCCTCGATCGGCGACACCCTGGAGTTCTTGAAGACGATGTACGTGACTCCGTAGGGGGCCCCGCCGCCGTGCGGGTCGGGGTTGATGCCGAGCGCGTCGGCGGTGGCGTAGGAGGCCTCGCCGATGATGTCGCGCGGGCCGGTGTCGCCGACGACCGCGTACTGCACCCGGTCCTTGTAGACGACGGCGGCGACCGAGCCGCCCCGGATGCCGTATTCACGGTAGTTCCAGATGCTGCTGGCGACCGGTACGACGATGAACGGCAGGCGTTCGGGGTCCAGTTGACGGCCGTCGGACTGCTGGTAGGCGGTGCTGTCGGCGAAGGACGGGTCGGTGCGGCTGTTGCAGCGCGGCCCCGGGCTGCCGTCGCAGTCGATGTCCATGTCGGCCTTCCAGAACACGGCTTCCGCAGTCCCGCAGACAGGGATGTCGGCCCGGGTTCCGGCATCGCTGCGGTAGTGGCCGTGGGACACGGGCGCGCAGTCACGCACCCTGGCCAGCAGGTCGGCGGCCCGGACGCTGCCCTCGTACCGCACCGGTTCGTGCGAGTGGAGGGCGCCGGGCAGCGTGGTCGGGGCGAGCAGGGCGGCGCCGGCCGCGGCGAGCGTCAGCGTCTGGACACGCACGATAGGAGGCCTCTCCTGGGGGATCTGACGGACACTCGGTCCAATCTGGTGCCGGTCCGATCACGTGGCCACCGTTAGGGGGCCGTACGGTGCATGCCCCGAACTCCCGACAGGGGCCGGGCGTCTGAGCCTGCGTCGGCTCCGGCCGCCCGGCCGCCCGCACCGGCGCGGGTCCTGCGACGACAGCGGTTCCGCGCCCCTGACATGAACTGCCGCAACGACAGGGCGAGTTCAGCCTTGATGAGCGTCAGCATACGTAATCGCGGCGGCCGTAGGACAACCGCGCCCCCCTTGTGCGCACACCCCGCCGGGTCCATATTGGTCCGGACCAATACCGTGCGGGAGGGCGGAGGAGGGGCAGCTGTGCGACACGTCGTCCGGTACGTGACTGTCGTGGGCGGGGGGCTGCTGCTCACCGTCTCCTGCGCCTGGAGCGGGGACGGGAGCGGTACGGGGGTCCGGCTCCCGCCCGCCCCGGCCGGGGTCACGGCCGCCGCGGGCAGCGCCACCAGCGTCCATGTGATGTGGAACCGGGCGCCGGACGGGCCCGCGGCGGCCGTGTACGAGGTGTACCGGGGCGAGGTGAAGGTCAGGGAGGTGCCCGGTTCGGAGCACATGGTGGATGTCGTCGGGCTCGCACCGTCCACCGCGTACGTCTTCACCGTGCGGGCGCGGAACGCGGACGGGCACTCCGGGCCACCCAGCGCGGGCGTCCGCGCGAGGACCCCCGCCGCCTCCCCCGCGGACACCGCCGCACCGACCCGCCCAGGCCGTACGCGGGGCGACCGGGCCGGCAGCCGGTCGGCGGAGTTGTCGTGGGGCGCGTCGACGGACGACCGGGGTGTGGTCTCGTACGACATCTACCAGGGCGCCGTGAGAATCCACACCGTGGGCGGGGACCGGACGGCGGCCGTGGTCACCGGGCTGCGACCGGGCACCGACTACACCTTCACAGTCCGCGCGCGCGACGCCGCCGACAACGTCTCCCCCGCCGCTGCCCCCGTACGGCTGACCACCGCGCCGGGCACCGACGCCGGCCGCGCCACCGCCCCCACCGGTTTCCGTGCGGCGACCCGTCCCTCCGCCGGGGCGTACTACCTCGACCTGTCCTGGGTGCCGCCGCGTGCGGACGGCGTGATCACGGAGTACGACATCCAGCTGGACGGGCGTCCGGCGACCTCCCTCGTATGGGGCGGGCCCGCTCCGCGCGGACGGGCCTCGTACAGCTTCTATGTGGGCCGGGAAGCCGGGACCGTCCACCGGGTGCGGATCAGGGCGCGGCTGCCGGACGGCACTTGGGGCGGGTTCTCGGCGGAGCGGTCGGTGACGACGGCGCCGTAGGGCGACGCCGTCGGTGTCGGGCCCGGGTCGCCCGCACGGCGCATCGGCGGTCCGCCGTACGAACGAATCCGTCACCTGCCCGGTGGCCGTCCGGGTGCGGCCCCGGCCGGGGGCACGTTGGCTGGCCCCGAGGCAGCACGGGCGATCCCCGACCCCTCGGCGGCGCATGGGACGTACCGCCAACCGTGCCGCCGGAGGGCAGTCCACATGCGAACCGTTCCACTCCTCCTCCGATCCGGCCTGACCGTGGCGGCCATCTCCGTGCTTCCGCTCGCCCTCACCGCCCAGACCGCTTCGGCGGCCGGGATCTCCGTGAGCACCAGCGGGTCGACGGTCTCGGTGACCACCAGCGCCTGCCCTACCAGCAGCGGCAGCGGCTACGGCAGCGCCTCGCTCCTCAACAGCAGCCAGCGGGCCTTCAACGACGGGCGTGTGGTCACGCTGTCGGGCACGAGCACCAGTCAGTCCGCCGTCTGGTCCGATGTCCCCGTCGGCACCCACACCGTCACCGTGCGCTGCGCGAACGGTTCCACCGCCGGTTCCCAGGCGGTCATCGTCAGCACCGCCCCGACACCCACCGTTCCCACCTCGACGCCCACCATCTCCGCCACGGCCTCCGCCCCCAGCAGGGGCGTGATGGGCGGACTCGGCGGTGCCGCCAGGGACTACGGCACCGTCACCCTGGTGGCGGGCGGCGCGCTGGTCGCGATCGGTGTGGTGGCGGCGGCCTGGGTACTGCGCCGGCGTGCCAAGCCCCACCGCCTCTGAGCCGGGCCCGCGCGACGGCCGCCGGTCCCCCACGCGAGAGTGCTCGCGCGGACGGCCGACGGCCGCCCGGCGTGTCTAGGGCCTGTCGTCAAATTCCCGCCTGCCTCGCGACGACAGGCCCTAGTGGCCGACGCCGATCACCACGGTCGCGTACAGCTCCTCGGAGATCGCGAGCCGCGTGGCCAGGCCGCCTGCCTCGAACGCCTCGATCGCGGACGGTGCCTGGCGTTCGCTCGTCTCGACGAGGAGGCAGCCGCCGGGGGCCAGCCACCGGCGTGCCCCGGCGGCGACCCTGCGCAGTACGTCGAGGCCGTCGCCGCCGCCGTCCAGGGCGACCAGGGGTTCGTGGTCGCGCGCTTCCGGGGGCAGCAGCCCCACCTCGTCGGTGGGGACGTAGGGCACGTTGGCGGCGAGGATGCCGACCCGGCCGCGCAGGTCGGCGGGCAGGGCGTCGAACAGGTCGCCCTCGTGTGCGTGGCCGCCGTACGCGGCGACATTGCTGCGGGCGCAGCGCACGGCCGCAGGGTCGATGTCGGCGACGTGCAGTTCGACGCCGGTGAGCGCGGCGGCCAGCGCGGCGCCGACCGCGCCCGAGCCGCAGCACAGGTCCACGACGACGGAGGCGTCCGGGGCCTGGGCGAGGGCCTCGGCGACCAGGAACTCGGTGCGTCTGCGCGGCACGAACACGCCGGCCTCGACGGCGATGCGCAGTCCGCCGAACTCGGCCCAGCCCAGGACGTGTTCGAGCGGCAGGCCCGAGGCGCGACGGGCGACCATGGCGGCCAGTTCCTGCGGGTCACGGGCGGTGGCGAGTATCAGGCGTGCCTCGTCCTCGGCGAAGACACAGCCGGCGGCGCGCAGGGCGGCGACGACGGGAGCCGGGGTGGAGGCGGGCGAAGAAGAACTGGGGGGCATTGAATGGAGAGCCTTTCGAAAGCCGAAGGGCGCTCTCGCGGTCGCCTAGCGGAGGCGGCCCGCGCTGCCTCGAGATGAGAGCACCCGACCTGACACAGCGGTAATGGGTCTCACCTCCCGTGACGATGTCCGGCTGGGGCGTTCCACAGCCGGACGGCAACACTACCCGAACAGTCGAGCGCGGGCTCCCCAACTCCAGTTGTTCCCGCTACGGCACCGCCAACTCCCGCTCGTCGCCCAGGCGTTCAGGTACGCGGGCGGCCAGGAACGCGGTTCTGCGGCGCAGCCGGAAGCCGAGAGACTCGTAGAGCCGGATGGCGTGGGTGTTCCGTGCGGCGGTGTGCAGGAAGGGCGTCTCTCCGCGTTCCCGGATGCCGTGTCCGACCGCGCGGATCAGTCGGGTCGCCAGGCCCTGGCCGCGAACCGCGGGATCGGTGCAGACCGCGCTGATCTCGGTCCAGCCGGGCGGATGCAGCCGCTCCCCCGCCATGGCGACGAGGGCGCCGTCCCGGCGGATGCCCAGATAGGTGCCCATCTCGACGGTACGGGGCAGGAACGGGCCGGGCTGGGTCCGTTCGACGAGGTCGAGCATCTCGGGCACGTCTGCGGGGCCGAGGCGGACCGACTCCGGGTCCGGCTCGGCGAGGAGGCCGTCATCCACCAACTGCACGCCCTCGATCTCGAACGTGATCTCCCAGCCCTCCGGGACCCGTCCCGCGAAACCCGCCAGTGGCACCTCCGCACCGGGGCCCGCGAGCCGGGCGACATCGGCCCAGTCGTCGGCGACGGGCTCGTCGGGCAACGCCAGCCACGGCGACACGTCGACGGGGTAGCGCAGCACCCTGCCGCGCCGCTCGGCGAAGTGGGCGTGCGGGCCGGTCAGCGAGGCCAGGGCGGGATTGTCGAGGACATGCGCCGTGTCGACGTTCATCGGGCGACCTCGATCACGATCTTGCCGCGCGTATGGCCCTCCTCGACCGTGCGCAGGGCCTCGTCGGCCCGGTCGAGCGGGAAGGTGCCGGTCACATGCGGGTTCAGGTCGCCGCGTACGACGAGGTCCGCGACCGCCTCGAGGACGGCGGCGTTTCGGGCGCGGACGACCCGGGCGCCGCCCAGCTCCTCCACGGCTTCGGCGGACGCGCCCACCGTGACCAGCTTCGTGCGGTCGGCCAGCAGGGTCGCCGCCTCGGCGAGCACCTCGCCGCCGACGACGTCGTACACGCCGTCGACGCCCTCCGGGGCCGCCGCCCGCACCCGCTCCGCCAGTCCGGGGCCGGACGGCACGTGCACCGCGCCCAACGACTCGACGAAGTCCTTCTTGCCGTCGCTCGCGACGCCGACGACCCGCAGTCCCCGGGTCCGGGCGATCTGGACGATCGCGGCGCCGACGCCGCCGCCCGCGCCGGTGACCAGCAGGGTCGCGCCCTCGGGCAGGGCGAGCTGGCCCACGCCGTCGTACGCGGTCGCCGCCGCGACGGGCAGGGTCGCCGCGTCCGTGAAGGAGAGCGCGGCCGGCTTGGCGGCGGTCACCGTGACCGGCAGCAGCGCGTACTCGGCGTAGCCGCCGGCGACCGGGTTGCCGAAGACTTCGTCCCCGACGGCGAACCCGGTGACGTCCTCACCGACCTCCGTGACGACCCCGGCGACCTCGTTGCCGAAGACGGCGGGCAGTTCGCGCGCCGCGCCACCCGCGCGGGCGTAGCCGGTGCGCTGCTTCCAGTCGACGGGGTTCACACCGGCCGCGCGGACCGCCACGAGCAGCTGTCCGGGCCCGGGGCTCGGCCGGTCCACGTCGATCAACGCCTCGGTCTCCGGACCGCCGAACCGTGTGAAGACGTACGCCTTGGGCATCTGCTCCCACTTTCCTTGTTCACTGACCGGTCGATCGGCGCCGATCACCAGGATCCGCACTCAACGCCAAGGCCGATCGCCCGAGCGCTATTCCCGTGGGTGCGGAGACCGGTGGAGAGTTCATACACCCGCAATGATCACCGCCGACCCGGCGTCCGGGGCACCCACGCCGACCCCGTACGGTGGTACGCGACCCACTGACCAGGCCTGACCGTGAGGCGCCCCACCCCATGAACGTCACCCGAGGCTTCACCGGACGCCCGCGCGTCCACAACTCCGGTCTGCCGCCCGGCCAGTACGACGCGGGCGACGACTGGCCCGTCCTGTCCGCCGAGGTCACCCCCGATCTGGCGCCCGCGGACTGGTCCTTCCGGATCGACGGCCTGGTGGCCGAACCCCGCACCTGGGACTGGGCCGAGGCCCACGCGCTGCCCGCGTCGGCGTACGAGGGTGACATCCACTGTGTGACGAGCTGGTCGAAGTTCGGGGTGCGCTTCGGCGGCGTGTCACTGGACGCGTTCCTCGACGCGGTACGGCCGGACGCGTCCGCCACGCACGCCGTCGCCTACTCGCACACCGGGTACACCACGAACCTCCCGCTCGCCGATCTGACCGGCGGCCGGGCGTGGATCGCCTGGGAGTACGAGGGCCGGCCGCTGCCCGCCGAGCACGGTGGCCCCGCGCGGCTGCTGGTGCCGCACCTGTACTTCTGGAAGAGCGCCAAGTGGATCGCGGGCCTGCGCCTCCTCGACCACGACGAGCCGGGGTTCTGGGAGCAGAACGGCTATCACGCGCGCGGCAACCCCTGGGAGGAACAGAGGTACTCCGGTGACTGAGGCCTTCGTCCCGCCGACCCGTTTCGCGGTGCCCGGCCGGATCGCCGTCAGCAGTCGTGCGGCGGCCCTCTGGCAGACGGCGACGCTCACCGAGGTCCGCCGGGAGACGCCCCACGCGTCCACCTTCCGGTTCGCGGTGCCGGGCTGGGCGGGTCATCTGCCCGGCCAGCATCTGATGCTGCGGCTGCGGGCCGACGACGGTTACACGGCCCAGCGCCACTATTCGATCGCGTCACCGCCGGACGACGCCGGTCACATCGAACTGACCCTGGACCACGTCGTGGGCGGCGAGGTCTCCGGCTGGTTCCACACGGTGGCCAAGCCCGGCGACGAGGTGGAGGTGCGCGGCCCGCTCAGCGGCTTCTTCGCCTGGCCGGGCGACCGGCCCGCGCTGCTGATCGGCGCGGGCTCCGGGGTCGTACCGCTGATGTCGATGATCCGCCACCACCGCGCGCGCGGCCTGACCGTGCCGCTGCGGCTGCTGGTGTCCGCGCGCGGCCCCGAGGAGCTGATCTACGCGCGGGAGTACGGGGCCGAGACCACGCCCGTCTTCACCCGCCGGGCGCCCGAAGGTCAGCCGGTCGGCAGGCTGGCGGCCGCCCAGGTGGCATCGGCGCTGGCGGCCGAGCAGCCGCCGGGTGGCTGGGAGGCGTATGTGTGCGGCTCCAACGCGTTCGCCGAGCACGCCTCACGTCTGCTGGTGGCGGCGGGCCAGCCCGTGGACCGGATCCGGATCGAACGCTTCGGCTGAGGCCAGGACCGGGCCTCGGTGCCAGGGTGGTGCGCCGGGCCCACGGGGGCGCGAGCCCGTCGTGCGCGCTGACTCTCGTGCGCGGCTCCCGTTCACACGGTGGCACGGGCGACGATGGGCCGGTGGGAGTCCCAGGGCTGACGCGGGTGTACGGCCTGCGCCGGCGGCGCAATCCGCTGCGGCGCCGGTCGGACGTCGTGGAGGCGTGGACGAGGCTCGTCCTCGCCGTGACGCTGTTCGTCGGCGCGCCCCTGGCCGGGCTGCTTTCGGCGCGCTGGGCGTACGACGAAGGGCGCGCGACGGTCACGGCACAGCGTGCCGAGCGTCATCGCGTCCACGCGGTGGCCGTCGCCGCGGCCGGAACGGGGGCGGCGCCTCCCGCGCTCGCCGGCCGTCAGTACCTGTACCGCGTGCGGGTGCTGTGGACGGAGCCCGGGGCGGGGACTCACACGGCGACGGCACATGTGCCGGCCGGTACACGCCGTGGTGACACCATCGATCTGTGGCTCGACCGGCGCGGACGGATCGTCGCCCCGCCGCCGGGCGCCGCCGCGGTCCGGCAGCACACGGTGGCCGTGGGCATCTGCGCCACCGGCGTGACCGCCGGACTGGTCCTCGTCACCCGAACCGCCTTACGCCGTACGGTCGTTCAGCGTCGGCTCGGGGAATGGGAACGCGCGTGGGCGCGCACGGAACCGGAGTGGACGGGACGGCGGCCGTAATCCATACGTCTCTATGCCATCTCCTGCATCCGGCGGGCGATCCGGCCATGGTCGGTGAGCGCGTCCCGCAGTCCCGAAAGGACGGGTTCGCCCCGGTCGACGAGGACGCGTCCGGCGACCACCGTCGTCCACGCGCGGGCCGGTCCGCAGCGCAGCCACGCCTCCACGGGGTCGCTGAGCGCACCGGCGAGCGCGACCTCGTGCAGGTCCCAGACGACCAGGTCGGCGCAGGCCCCAGGCCGCAGATGCCCGAGTTCGTCGGCGCGTCCCAGACAGCGCGCCGAGCCCCGGGTGGCGATGTCGAGGGCGTCGCGCGCGGTCATGGCGCCGGGGCCGCCCCGGTAGCGGCCGAGGAGCAGGGCGCCGCGTGTCTCCATCCAGAGCGAGGCGTGATCGGTGGAGGCGGAGCCGTCGCAGCCGATGCCGACGGGCAGCCCCAGTTCACGCATCTCCTTCACGCGGGCCGTGCCGCCGCCGATGAGCATGTTGGAGCTGGGGCAGTGCGCGACGCCGACGCCCGCGGCGGCCAGCCGGCGCAGTTCGGCGTCGTTCGGGTAGATGCAGTGCGCGACCCAGGTGCGGTCGCTCATCCACCCGGCCTCCTCGAAGTACTCGACGGGCCGGCAGCCGTATGTCTCCAGGCAGTACGTGTCCTCGTCGTGGTCCTCCGCGAGATGCGTGTGGAGGCGTACGTCGTACCGCTCGGCGAGTTCGGCGGTGGCGGTCATGAGCTCCTTGGTCACCGAGAAGGGTGAGCAGGGGGCGAGGGCGACCCGGATCAGCGCGCCCGATTGCGGGTCGTGGTGGGCCTTGATCAGCCGTTCGCTGTCGGCGAGGACCTCGTCCTCGGTCTGGGTGACGCTTCGGGGCGGCAGACCGCCGTCCTCCACGGACCGGGTCATCGAACCGCGGGTGGCGTGGAAGCGGAAGCCGATGTCGCGGGCGGCACGGATCTCGGCGTCGACGAGCCCGGGACGGGGGTGGACGTACAGGTGGTCGGAGGAGGTGGTGCAGCCGCCCATGAGGAGTTCGGCCATGCCGACGTACGCGGAAACGTACGCCGCCTCCTCGTCGAGTGCGGCCCACAGCGGGTAGAGGGTGGTCAGCCAGTCGAAGAGGGTGCCATTGACGGCGGGCGCGTAGGAGCGGGTGAGGTTCTGGTAGATGTGGTGGTGCGTGTTGATCAGGCCCGGGGTGACGAGTCGCCCGGCCGCCGAAACGACGCGCAGCGCCTCGGGCTCGGTCCCGGGGGTGCCCACGGCGGTGACGCGTCCGCCGTCGACGGCGACCCACCCGCCGGGAATCTCGCGCGCGCCGTCCACGACGAGCAGTTCGGCATCCCTGACCAGCAGTTCCACAGCAGTCGGCATGGGCGTCATCGTAGAGGTGCGCGGTCCGCGCGGGGCTCCCGGCAGGGGCGCGCGGCCTGGCGGGTCGCGGGCCCTCCCACGTACGGTGTGATCATCCGCAAGCGCTTGCCACTACCCGCGAAGGTGGTCCTGCATGGCCCAGTTCGACCTCCCCCTCGACGAACTCATCGAGTACCGCAGCGCGTCCGCGGAGCCCGAGGACTTCGACGCCTTCTGGTCCAAGACGCTCCAGGAGACCCGGGAACACGACCTGGACGCCCGTTTCGAACCGGTGGACACAGGTCTGACCACGGTCGACGTGTACGACGTGACGTTCGCCGGATTCGGCGGCCATCCGGTGAAGGGCTGGCTGCGGCTGCCCGCCGGCGCCTCCGAACCGCTGCCGGTGGTCGTGGAGTTCATCGGCTACGGCGGCGGACGCGGTCTGCCGCACGAGAACCTGCTGTGGGCGTCGACCGGCCGGGCCCACTTCGCCATGGACACACGCGGCCAGGGCAGCGCCTGGGGCGGCGGTGGCGGTACGGCCGACCCGGTGGGCAACGCGCCCTCGTACCCCGGGTTCATGACCCGTGGCATCGACGCGCCCGAGAACTACTACTACCGGCGGGTCTACACGGACGCGGTGCGCGCGGTGGAGGCGGCCCGTTCGCATCCGCTCGTCGACGCGGCGCGCACGGTGGCGCTGGGTTCCAGTCAGGGCGGCGGGATCACGATCGCGGTCGGCGGGCTGGTCCCGGACCTGGTCGCGGTCGCCCCGGACGTGCCGTTCCTGTGCGACTTCCCGCGCGCGGCGACCCTCACGGACCGTCACCCCTACCGCGAGATCGGCAGTTATCTCAAGACCCACCGCGGCCGTACGGCCGACGCGCTGAAGACGCTCGCCTACTTCGACGGCGTGCACTTCGCGGCCCGCGGCCGGTCCCCGGCACTCTTCTCGACGGCCCTGGAGGACCAGACCTGCCCGCCCTCCACGGTGTTCGCCGCGTTCAACGCCTGGGCGCACGACGACAAGAAGGTCGAGGTCTACGACTTCAACGACCACGAGGGCGGCGGCCCCTACCAGGAGGCGACGAAGATGAGCTGGCTGCGCTCGTACGCCTGACGGGCCGGTGGCCGACTGGTCGACTCCGACGCCTTCCGCGCGATCCGACCAGTCGGTATGTTCATCGGTGCCGGGTCACAGCGTCGTGGCCCGGTGTTCCGGCGAACCACGGAGGACCCATGTCCGAGCACGTCCCACTCGTTCACGGCGACTGCGACGCACGCTTCGCGGCGGTGCGCACGGCGTTCGAGGAGAACTTCCGCGACCGCGAGGAACTGGGCGCCGCGGTGAGCGTCACGGTCGACGGCGAGACCGTGGTCGACCTGTGGGGCGGCTGGGCCGACTCGGGGCGCACGCGCGCGTGGGAGCACGACACGCTCGTCAACGTGTGGTCGACGTCGAAGGGGCCGACGGCGCTGTGCGCGCACATCCTCGCCGACCGGGGGCTGCTCGACCTCGACGCCCCGGTGGCCACGTACTGGCCGGAGTTCGCGGCGGCCGGCAAGGAGGGCGTCCTCGTACGGCATCTGCTGTCGCACCGCTCGGGTCTGTCCGGCCTGCGGGAGCCGCACTCGCTGGCGGAGCTCTACGACTGGGAGCTGACGACCAGTCGGCTGGCGGCGACGGAGCCCTGGTGGGAGCCGGGGACACAGTCCGGCTATCACGCGATCACCTACGGCTTCCTGGTCGGCGAGGTGGTCCGCCGGGTGTCGGGGCTGCTGCCGGGCGCCTTCCTGGAGCGCGAGGTGACCGGGCCGCTGGGCATCGACTTCCGCCTCGGACTGCCGGAGAAGGAGGCCGGGCGGGCCGCCGAACTGGTGCAGCCGCCTGCTGCCTCCAGCAGCGAACAGGCCGCGATCTTCGCCCAGTTGACGCCTGCCGCCATCGCCGCCCTGGCCAATCCCCTCGCGGGCGCGGCCGAGGCGAACAGCCCAGGGTGGCGGGCCGCCGAGATACCGGCGGCCAACGGCCACGGCACGGCGCGTGCGATCGCCGCCCTGTACGGAGTGTTCGCGGGACAGGGCTCGTACGGCGGACGTCGCATCCTCTCCCCCGAGTCGGCCGAGCGGGTGCGCGAGGGACAGGGCAGCTGCCGCGACCTGGTGCTCGGCGCGGGCTTCGACCACGAGACGGAGATCGGACTCGGGCTGTGGCTCAGTGGGCCCAACGGATCCTACGGGCCGAATCCGAGGGCGTACGGCCATGACGGCTTCGGCGGTTCCTGCGGCCTGGCCGACCCGGACGGCGGAGTGTCCCTGGGGTATGTCATGAACCGTATGGGGCCCCATATCGCCGACGACCCACGCAAGATGGCACTCATCGACGCGCTCTACAGCGCGCTCTGACCTCAGGTAAGGACCACAGGGACTGAGTGGGTCGTACCGGCTGGATGGCAGGTGCAGTCGGATGACAGATTCGGTGAAGGCGGCGTGCGCATAGGTTCGAGACATGACATCCGACGGCGTACCGCAGACAGTGCGGACCGCGCGTCCGTCGGATGACGTCTCCACCTGAAAGGCATTCATGAGCACCTTCACCACCTCCGACGGAACCGAGATCTTCTTCAAGGACTGGGGGACGGGGCAGCCGGTGGTGTTCAGCCACGGCTGGCCGCTGAACGCGGACGCATGGGACGGTCAGGCCCGTCTGGTCGCCGAGAACGGCTTCCGGGCCGTCGCGCACGACCGGCGGGGGCACGGCCGTTCCGCGCAGCCGTGGCAGGGCAACCACATGGACCAGTACGCGGACGACCTGGGCGAACTGATCGAGTCGCTGGACCTCGACAACGTCGTCCTCGTCGGCCACTCCACCGGCGGCGGCGAGGTGACCCGCTACATCGGCCGACACGGCACGGCCCGGGTCGCCAAGGTCGTCCTGCTGGGCGCGGTGCCCCCGGTGATGCTGCGGACGGACACCAACCCCGAGGGCACGCCCATGGAGGCCTTCGACGGCATCCGGGCCGGCGTCGAGGGTGACCGTTCGCAGTTCTACTGGGACCTCAGCGAGGCCTTCTTCGGCTTCAACCGTCCGGACGCGACCCCGTCCGAGGGCCTGCGCCGCGCGTTCTGGCTGTGGAGCATGCAGGTCGGGCTGAAGGCGGCCTACGACTGCGTCAAGCAGTTCTCTGAGTCCGACTTCACCGAGGACCTGGGCCGCATCGACGTACCGACGCTGATCGCGCACGGCGCCGACGACCAGATCGTGCCGATCGCCGCCTCGGCGGAGAAGGCGGCGCAGCTGGTCAAGGACGCGACGCTGAAGGTCTACCCGGGCGCCCCGCACGGCCTGGTGGGCGAGTTCGAGAAGGCGTTCAACGCCGACCTGCTGGAGTTCATCAAGAGCTGACGGGGTACCCGCCGGCGGTCCGCGTCGCCACCACCATCCGGCAGCGCGGACTGCCGTCCGGGCGTCGCCCGAACTCGGGCAGCGCGACGGTCTCCACGTCGAAGCCGGCGTGCGTCAACTCCCTTCGTACGTCGGCCAGTCGGAAGTCCCGGTAGTACATGACGAACGGTGGCCGCCAGACGGCGTTGCGCACCCTCATCACCGTGTCGAAGCCCAGCAACGCCCAGTAGGCGAGCGTTCCCGGGCGGGCCGGCGCCACGATGGGAAAGGCGAAACGCCCGCCCTGCCGCAGTACGGAATGAACTTGGGCGAACAGTCCCGGCAGTTCGTCCAGCAGGAAGTGCCCGAACGCGCCGAAGCTGACCACCAGATCGAAGGCGGGGGCGGCCGAGGGGGCGGACGCGAAGGGCAGGGCGCGGGCATCACCTCGGACGAGGGAGACACGGGGTCCGTCAGCCCCTTCGCCCATCCCCTTACGCTGCCTGGCCACTTCCAGCATGCCCGCGCTGATGTCGATGCCGGTGACGCTCCCCCGGCACACCCGTTCCAGCACCGTGAGTCCGGCGCCGGTGCCGCAGCACAGGTCGAGTCCGTCGTCGAAGGGTCCGAGCGGGCCGAGCGCCGACGTCACCGCGTCGAGGATCGTGTCCGGGGTGCGGAACGGCGTGTGGTCGAACTTCGCCGCGAGCAGGTCGTAGCCGTGCTCCACGGACGACAGGGCCTGCACGGCGAGTTCACGGATCGTCGGGCCTTCGGGGCTGAACATCGGCCCAGCTTAGAAGGAGTCCTCGGGTCGGCGCCCAGGACGCCCGCTCGGACGGTTCACCCCTTAGGGTGATCCGATGCGCGCTTTTCGTGAGGCAGTTGACGCCCGTGATCTCGACGCCGTCGAGGCACTGTTGGCGGAGGACATCGTGTTCACCAGTCCGGTCGTGTTCCGGCCCTACACCGGGAAGGCCATCACCGCGTCGATCCTGCGTGCGGTGATCCGGGTTTTCGAGGACTTCCGGTACGAGCGGGAGATCGGCGCGCCCGACAGCCGTGACCACGCGCTGGTGTTCAGGGCACGGGTCGGCGGCCGCGAGCTGCAGGGCTGCGACTTCCTGCACCTGGACGAGAACGGCCTGATCGACGAGCTGACAGTCATGGTCCGCCCCCTGTCGGCCGCGCAGGAGCTGGCGGCGGCCATGGGCGCCCAGTTCGAGCAGATCGCGCAGGAGGCGCAGGCCGCCGGGTCCGCCTGAGCGGGGGCGGTCGACAGATCCGGCCGAAGAGACGCGTCCGCGCTTCGGCGGCGGGCGCGTTTTGGTTGGATGACTCCATGACCGCCGACCAGCACGCGCGGATGATGCGGGCCAACCAGGCCAACTGGGACGCCCGCACCCCCGTCCATCTCGCCAGCCGTTTCTACGGCCTGGGCGAGAGCCTCGATCCGTCGCGCTGGTTCGCCCCCTGGGAGTGGGACGACCTCGGCGCACTGGCCGACCGCGATGTGCTGCACCTCCAGTGTCACCTCGGCACGGAGACCCTCGCCTTCGCCGAACGCGGGGCGCGGGCCGTCGGGCTCGACTTCTCCGAGGCGTCCGTGACGGCCGCCCGGGGCATCGCGGCGAAGGCGGGCCTCGACGTGAGCTACGTACGGGCGAACGTGTACGACGCCGTCGAGGCCCTCGATGAGCGGCGGTTCAACGTCGTGTACACCGGGAAGGGCGCCCTGTGCTATCTGCCCGACCTGACACGGTGGGCGGAGACAGTCGCTCAACTCCTGCGCCCCGGCGGCCTGTTGTACATCGTGGAGTTCCATCCGCTGCTCAACTCGCTGGGCCCCAAGCCCGCTCCGGGTGATACCGGTGAACTGCTCTTGCGGCACGACTACTTGGGTGCGCGGGGTGCCGTGCACCGCGACGCGACGTTCACCTATACCGACGGGCCGGCGGTTTCGGGGGCCACCGAGAGTTTCGAGTGGATGCACGGAATCGACGAGGTCGTCAACGCGTTGATCGGGGCGGGACTGACCATCCGGCGGTTGCGCGAGAGCGACGAACTGCCCTGGCCGCGCTGGCCCCGTATGGAACGCACCGCGTCGGGCTGGTGGCGGTTGCCCGAGCCGCGCATCCCGCTGCTCTACGGGCTCCTCGCGAGCCGGTGAGCCGCTGAGCCACAACTCACAGTCATGCTCGTCCGAGATGTGGTATCGTCCTGACAGCACTTGTGTACGCCCCGTTGCGGGCGCCGGTGCCAGTTCCCTCTCAGATCGCTGACCCGCCCGTCGGTTTCCGATCGGCGCATCAGCTTTTCTCCCGCCGCCCGTGGCGCGCTCGGCGCGCTCAGTTCTCGCGGCCTCTCCTCACCCGTTTTCGTTCCGCTTCTTCCTTCCGCGTGCCTCGCGGCATGCGTCCTCGTCCGTGAAAGGACTCTCCGACCATGACCACCACACTCGAACGCCCCCCTGTGGCACAACTGCCCCCGGCCCGGATCGCGACCGGTGTCCTCGACATCGACGGCAACGGGAAGGGCTGGCTGCGGGCCGCCGACAGCTGCCTGCCCGCACCCACCGACCTCCAGGTCTCCCCCGCCCTCATCCGCCGCCACGGCCTGCGCAAGGGCGACCTCGTCGTCGGCGCACAGGGCGGCCAGCGGGCCCTGACCGAGGTCGGGCTCGTCAACGGCCGTACGCCCGAGGAGCTGCGCGGCCGTCGCCACTTCCGCGACCTCACCCCGCTGCACCCCCGCGAGCGGATCCGCCTCGAACACCCGGCGGCCGGGCTCGCCGGACGTGTCACCGATCTGATCGCGCCCGTCGGCAAGGGTCAGCGCGGGCTGATCGTGGCCCCGCCCAAGACCGGCAAGACCGTGCTGCTCCAGCAGATCGCCGCGGCCGTCGCCGGAAACCACCCCGAGTGCCGCCTGATGGTGGTGCTGCTCGACGAGCGGCCCGAGGAGGTCACCGACATGCGGCGCTCCGTGCGCGGCGAGGTGTACTCCTCCACCTTCGACAGGACGCCCAAGCAGCACATCGCGCTCGCCGAACTCGTCGTCGAGCGGGCCAAGCGGCTCGTCGAGGCGGGTGAGGACGTCGTGATCCTGCTGGACTCGCTGACCCGGCTGTGCAGGGCCCACAACAACGCGGCGGCCTCCGGTGGGCGCACCCTCAGCGGCGGGGTCGACGCCGCGGCCATCCTCGGGCCGAAGCGGCTGTTCGGCGCCGCGCGCCTGGCGGAGGAGGGCGGTTCGCTCACGATCCTGGCCACGGCCCTGGTGGAGACCGGCTCCCGTGCCGACGGCTTCTTCTTCGAGGAGCTGAAGGGCACCGGCAACCTGGAACTGCGGCTGAGCCGCGAACTGGCGTCCCGGCGGGTCTACCCGGCCGTCGACATCAACCCCTCGGGCACCCGTCGCGAGGAACTCCTGCTGTCCCCCGCCGAGTTGACGACCGTACAGGGACTGCGGCGGGCACTGCAGTCGCGGGACGGCCAGTCGGGGCTGGAGACCCTCCTCGATCGGCTCCGTGACACGCCCGACAACGCGACCTTCCTGCGGCGGATCCAGCCGACGCTGCCCGCTGCGTAGACGCCGCGTCGGCCGCTCGTGTCTCTCCCGCGTGCCCCCGTGTGCGGCATCCGGGTGTGCGGCATCCGGGTGTTCGGGACCCCTCCTCGGCCCCGGCAGCGCCGCGTTCGGCACGTCCATTCTTACGTTTGCGGTATGACCATCAGATTCTCTTCCCGGATCGCCGCCTCCTGCTGTGCGCTGTCCGTGACGGGCGTGCTGGCGCTCGCGCCCGTCCCGGCGTCCGCCCGCACCGCTGCCGACCCCGGCACCCCGACGGCGACGGCGACGGCGACGGACACGCGACTGCTGTACCGCACGGGCACCCACGCCCGGCTCCGCTCCGGCGCGCCCCGGCTCCCCCGGGACGTCTCCGCGCTGTCGTGGCTGGTGGCCGACGCCGGCACCGGTGAGGTGCTCGCCGCGCACAACGCGCACCGCAAACTGCCTCCGGCCAGCACGCTCAAGACGCTCTTCGCCCTGACGGTGCTGCCCACGCTGCCCGCGGGCCTGCGGCACAAGGTCACCGAGGCCGAGTTGGCGGGGGTCGGCGCCGGCAGCAGTCTGGTCGGGGTCGCGCCGGGGCGCACCTACCGGGTGTCCGACCTGTGGCGGGGAGTGTTCCTCAACTCCGGCAACGACGCCGTGCACGTGCTGGCCGCCATGAGCGGGGGCTGGCGCGACACCGCTGTCCGGATGCAGGCCAAGGCCCGCTCCCTGGGCGCCCGCGACACCCAGGTCCGCTCGCCCGACGGCTACGACGCCTCGGGGCAGGTGTCGTCGGCGTACGACCTCGCGGTGTTCGGGCGGGCCGGGCTGCGCAACGCGGACTTCGCCGACTACTGCGGCACGGTCCGGGCGAGGTTCCCGGGCGGAGGCGGCTCGTCGTACGAGATCCAGAACACCAACCGGCTGCTGTCCGGCGCCAACGGCGTCAGGCGCTACCGGGGGATGATCGGCGTCAAGAACGGCTACACCAGCAGGGCGGGCAACACGCTGGTCGCCGCCGCGCGCCGGGACGGGCGCACCCTGGTCGTCACGGTGATGAACCCTCAGGAGGGCGACGGGTACGCCGTCTACGAGGAGGCCCGCTCGTTGCTCGACTGGGGGTTCGGGGCCGCCGGACGCGTCGAACCCGTCGGTTCGCTGGGCACCGAGCGGCCCGTGTCGCAGGCGGGTCCCCAGGCGCCGGCGAAGGCGGTGCCGGTGCCGGTGGCCGCCACCGTGGCGCCCGACAGCGGGCCCGGCTGGCCGGAGACCTGGACGATCCTCGCGGCGGCCGTCCTCGGCGCCGGTGCGGTGTCGCTGGCGTTGCGGATCGGCGGTGTGAAGCCGGTCTGACCGGCGCCGTCCACCGGCAGCCACAGCAGCAACCCGAGCGTGACCCAGGCGTACGCGCTGCCACCGACGAAGCCGTCCACCCCGGACGCGTCGTCGAACCAGAGCCACACCACGCTCGTGCACAGCACCGCGTACAGCGCGCCCGCCACGCGCGCGTGGCCGGTGCGCAGCAGGACGGCGAACGACGGGAGCAGCCAGACGAGATGGTGCACCCAGGTGATCGGGCTGACCAGACACGCGGTCAGCCCGGTGAGGGCGAACGCGGCCCACCAGTCCCCCACCGCGACGGCCCGGCGGGCCCGCGATGCCCAGACACCGAGCACGACCACGACCACCACCAGCCACACGGCGCGGCTCGGTTCGCCGGGCTCGGCAAGTCGCGCCAGCACGCCCTGGAGCGACTGGTTGGAGACGTATGCCGCCTCCCCGATGCGCCGGGTGTCCCACAGCGCCTCGCTCCAGTAGAACCGTGACGCGTCCGGCGCGACCCACGCCGCGAGCGCGGTCGCCGCCCCGGCGACGGCCGTCGCGACCCCGGCGGCCCGCCGTCGCCCGGCGAGCAGCAGCAGCCCGATGAAGAGGGCGGGCGTCAGCTTGACGGCCGCTGCGAGTCCGATCCCGATGCCCGCCCAGCGGGCCCGACCGTTCGTCAGCAGCCAAGCGTCGGTGAGGACGAGGGCCAGCAGTACGAGGTTCACCTGGCCGAAGCTGACGGTGTCACGGACGGGTTCGAACAGCGCCAGCGCGCACCCGGTCAACGCCCAGCCGTACCAGCCGAACCGGCGCAGCAGGGGCCCCGCGAGCAGCCACACCACCGCGCCGAGCGCCGCCAGGTTGAGGAGCAGCGCGGCGGTGATCGCGGCGCGCAGCCCGAGCAGCGCCATCGGCAGCATGCTGACGGCCGCGAACGGCGGGTAGGTGAAGCCGTATGGGGTGCCCGGCACCCGGTAGTCGTAGATCCGGCCGCCGTGGTGGACCCAGGTGTCGACGGTCCCGTAGTAGACGCGCAGGTCGAACCAGCCGCGCAGCAGAGGCACGGTCGCGGTGAACACGGTGATCACGGCGGCCAGGGCGAGGACCAGGAGCAGCCGTTCCCGGTCGGTGCGGGGCAGTCTGACCGGGCTCATGCGGTGCTCTCCCTGAGGGGTGTCCGGACCGTCTGGTGGGCCTGCCAGAGGACGACCACGGCCAGTGCGCCGCCGGAGCCGGCCAGGACCAGTTCCCCGGTCCCGGCGGGCGCGCCGCTCGGCAGGGCGAGGAGCGCGACGACTCCGGTGACGGCCGCGAGGCGGTGGCGTATCGCCGCGCTGGTGCTGGGCGCGGCCGCGGCGATGAGGAACAGGGCCCACAGGGCGTACCAGGGCCGGATGGCCGGGCCGAGGACGACCACAACGGCCAGGCTCAGGCCGAGTGCGTAGAGCGGGCTGAGGCGTGGGGTGCGCAGCCAGATGAAGGCGATGGTCAGGACGGTGACGACGATGCCGAGGACGTGCCAGGCGGGGACGGCGAGCGGCGCGAGGCCGCTGCCGATCTCGGTGAGCGCGGCGGCCGTCGCACGCCCGAGGAGGCTGGTGAGGGCCCAGTTCTCGGGTGACACCGGGGTTTTCAGGGCTCCGATCCAGCCGTATCCGGTGCCGGCCAGCGCGGTCGCGGCGACGGTGGTCGCGACTGCCGCGCCTGCCGTGGTCAGTACGGCCCGCGCCGGGCTGCGGCCCGCACGGATCTGGAGCGCCACGACCGCGGCGAGACCGAGAACCGCGGGTGCCTTGACGAGGGCGGCGAGCGTGACGAGTACGGCGCCCAGGACCGGCCAACGGCCCAGGGCCGCCACCAGGCCGACGCCCAGCAGCCCGAGCATGATCGCGTCGTTGTGGGCGCCGGCCACCAGGTGCAGCAGGACCAGCGGGTTGAGGGCGCCCAGCCAGAGCGCGGCGGCCGGGTCGGCGCCGCTGTGCCGGGCGAGGCGTGGCAGGGCCGCCGCCATCAGCGCGACGCCCAGCAGCGCGACCAGCCGCATGCCGAAGAGGCCTGCCGGGATCTCGCCCCGGGTCAGTCCGGAGAGCCCGGACGCGACCGCGAGGAACACCGGGCCGTAGGGGGCGCCGGTGTGCTGCCACACCGGGGCGACCTCGGCGGCGAGCGGGCCGCCGAGCAGGGCCGGGCCGTGCGTGTACACGTCCATGTGGGCGTCGACCATCGCGCCCTGGGCGAGATAGCTGTAGACGTCGCGGCTGAAGAGGGGTGGGGCGAGGAGGAGGGGGGCGGCCCAGACGGCGAGGACGAGCATCAGGGACCGTACGGTGGGCGGGTTCTTGCCCCGGACCAGTCTGCCCAGGAGGATCCAGGCGGCTATGAGGAGGACGACGCCGAAGTAGACGCCGACGAGGCCCAGTGCGGCGCGGTCGCTTGAGGGAGCGATGAGTTCTCGTACGGGGAGGGCGCCGGCGGTTTCGCCGCCGAGGGCCAGGCATGCGGTGCCGGTCAGGCCTATGGCCTGGCAGCGGGGGAGGTTTGTCGAGGGGACCTGCACGGGGGCAGCGTGGCAGGGGTGGGTGGACGTGGGGCTACGAGAAGGTGAGTGGTCGGCTGCGGGCCGGTGGGGGTTGTTCGCGCAGTTCCCCGCGCCCCTGAGGCGCGCCCCCGCGCAGGGCGTTGAGAAGTCCCGTCAGGACACGCACTGCTCAGAAGACCGAGACTCCCGTCAGTGTGGTGAAGCGGTCCAGGGCTGCTACGCCTGCTACCGAGTTGCCCCTCTCGTCCAGGCCGGGGCTCCAGACGCACAGGGTGCAGCGGCCCGGGACTACGGCGATGATGCCGCCGCCCACTCCGCTCTTGCCGGGGAGGCCCACTCGGTAGGCGAAGTCGCCGGCCGCGTCGTAGGTGCCGCAGGTGAGCATGATGGCGTTGATCTGTTTGGCCTGGCTGCGGGTCAGCAGGCGGGTGCCGTCGGCTCGGATGCCGTGGCGGGCCAGGAAGCCGGTGGCGAGGGCGAGGTCGGCGCAGGACGCCTCGACGGAGCACTGGCGGAAGTACTGCTCGAGCAGGTCGGGAACCGGGTTGTCGATGTTGCCGTACGAGGCCATGAAGTGGGCGAGGGCCGCGTTGCGGTCGCCGCGTCCGGCCTCGGAGGCGGCCACCTCCTTGTCGAAGGTGAGGCCGGGATTGCCGGACTCCGCCCGCAGGAAGTCGAGGAGCGCCCCGGCCGCGTCACCGGTACGGGTGTGCAGGCGGTCGGTGACGACGAGGGCGCCCGCGTTGATGAACGGGTTGCGCGGGATGCCGTTCTCGTACTCCAGCTGGACAAGGGAGTTGAAGGGATTGCCGGAGGGTTCGCGGCCCACGTGCTCCCAGAGCTCGTCGCCCTCGCGGGCCAGGTCGAGGGCGAGGGTGAACACCTTGGTGACGGACTGGGCGGAGAACGGCTGCCGCCAGTCCCCCACGCCGTAGACCGTGCCGTCGAGTTCGGCGACGGCCATGCCGAAACTGCGCGGGTCACGCGCGGCGAGCGCGGGGATGTAGTCGGCGGGGCGTCCTCGGCCGGGGGTGCGTCCGATCTCCTCGGCGATGCGTTCCAGGACCGGCTGGAAGGTCGGGGGTGCGGGCGAGGGTGACGGAGCTGCTGCCATGATCGCCATTGTCCCTTCGGGCGGGTCCTGGTACGCGGTCGTGTGTTTCTGAAGTGCCCCTACCGGGCCGCGCCGCTGCCCGCCACGATCTCCGGGCGGAGCAGGTCCGCGAGGCGTTCGGCGGGCAGCAGGCCCTTTTCCAGGACGAGTTCGGCGACGCCCCGGCCGCTCACGAGGGCCTCCTTGGCGATGTCGGTGGCGGCCGTGTACCCGATGTAGGGGTTGAGCGCGGTGACCAGGCCGATGGAGTTCTCCACGCTCGCGCGCAGGGCCTCGGTGTTGGCGGTGATGCCGTCGACGCAGCGTTCGGCGAGGGTGAGGCAGGCGGCGCGCAGATGGGTGATGGACTCCGAGAGGGAGTGCAGGATGATCGGCTCGAACGCGTTGAGCTGGAGCTGTCCGGCCTCGGCGGCCATGGTGATGGTGACGTCGTTGCCGATCACCTCGAAGGCGACCTGGTTGACGACCTCGGGGATGACCGGGTTGACCTTGCCGGGCATGATCGACGAACCGGCCTGCACCGGCGGCAGGTTGATCTCGCCGAGGCCGGCGCGCGGCCCGGAGGACAGCAGCCGCAGGTCGTTGCAGCTCTTGGAGAGCTTCACCGCGACGCGCTTCAGCACCCCCGACATCTGGACGAACGCCCCGCAGTCCTGGGTGGCTTCGACCAGGTTGGCGGCCGTGACGAGAGGCAGGCCGGTGATGGCGGAGAGGTGGCGGCGGGCCGACTCGGCGTATCCGGCGGGGGCGTTGAGGCCCGTACCGATGGCGGTGGCGCCGAGGTTGATCTCGTGGATCAGCTCGACCGCCTCCGCGAGACGGCTGCGGTCCTCCTCGATCATCACGGCGTACGCCGAGAACTCCTGCCCGAGTGTCATCGGCACGGCGTCCTGGAGCTGGGTACGGCCCATCTTCAGCACGTCGTGGAACTCGACGGCCTTGCGGGCGAAGGAGTCCTGGAGCACGGCCATCGCCTTGAGCAGTTCCCGCACCGCGAAGACGGTCGCGATCTTGACGGCGGTCGGGTAGACGTCGTTGGTGGACTGCCCGAGGTTGACGTCCTCGTTGGGGTGCAGGTACTCGTACTGGCCCTTGGCGTGGCCAAGCAGCTCCAGCGCCCGGTTGGCGACGACCTCGTTGGCGTTCATGTTGGTCGAGGTGCCGGCCCCGCCCTGTACGACGTCCACCACGAACTGGTCGTGCAGCCTGCCGCCCCGGATCTCCTGGCAGGCGGCGACGATGGCGGCGGCCTTCTTCGGCGCGAGGAGCCCGAGTTCCTCGTTGGCGAGGGCGGCGGCCTCCTTGACAGCGGCGAGGGCGTCTATGAGGTGCGGGTAGGCGGAGATGGTGGTGCCAGTGATGGGGAAGTTCTCCGTGGCACGCAGGGTGTGGACACCCCAGTAGGCGTCGGCGGGGACGTCCCTGTCGCCGAGCAGGTCGTGTTCGTAGCGGACTGCGGCGGCGCTGCGCTGGGCTGCTGCGGTCATGGTGGGGCGGGCCTCTTTCGGTGGTTGGCGGTGGTCGGCGCGGATGGGGGTGGGGAGGGCTCGGGTCTGCCGGCGAACTCCCGTGGTTCGCCTGGAGCAAGGGCCCGCGCCCGCCGGGCCATGGCTCACGTCCGAGTGGGTTCTACGGGTGCCGTCTCAGGTGTACGTCGGTCCCGCCGGAAGCGGGTCCAGGGCGCGTACCGGGCGGATGCTGCCGACCGGTTCGCCGCCGCCGAGCAGCGGTTCGCCCGCGAACTCGGTGAGCGCCGCCGGGTCGACGCCGGCCCGGGCAAGCGCCGCCGCCATGACCGGGACGCGAGCCCGGTTCGCGCCGTCGGCGATCTTCACCGCGACAGCCCGGCCGTCCGGCAGGGCGGCGACCTGGACGCCCTCGAAGCCGTCCTTGCTGAGCAGCCCGGGTACGGCCCGCATCAGCGCGGCCACGTCCCGGCCCGAGCCGGAGGCCATCTCGGCGTGGTCGCGCATCGCGTCGGCGACCAGCGCCTCCGGGGTGTCCGGGGCGGCGGTGGTGATCCGGGCGGCGGCGCGGGCCAGACCGTGCAGCGAGATGGAGAAGAGGGGTGCGCCGCAGCCGTCGACGGTCACCCGGGCGATGCGCTGCCCGGTGAGGTCCTCGACGATCTCGGCGATCGCCTGCTGGAGGGGGTGACCGGGGTCGAGGTAGGTGTCGAGGGGCCAGCCGTTGAGCTTGCAGGTGTAGAGCATGGCCGCGTGCTTGCCCGAGCAGTTCTGGGCGAGGCGGGAGGGCAGTCGGCCCTCGCGTATCCAGGCGTCGCGGACGACAGGGTCGAACGGCAGGTCCGTCACGTTGCGCAGGTCGTCCTCGCCGAGGCCGGCCAGTTCCAGGATGCGCCGGGAGCCTGCCAGATGGCGTTCCTCGCCGGAGTGGCTGGCGGCGGCCAGGGAGAGCAGTTCGCCGTCGAGCGGCAGGCCCGCCCTGAGCATGGCCACGGCCTGGACCGGCTTCAGGGCGGAACGCGGGTAGAAGGCCGCCTCGATGTCACCCACCTGGAGCTCCACCTGGCCGTCGGCGCCGAGGACGACGACGGACCCGTAGTGGATGCCCTCGATGACCCCGCCGCGTACGAGGTGCGCGACGGGTGAGTGGAGGGGTTCGCGGATCGTGGGAGCGTCCGCGAGAGAACTGCCGTACATGGCTGCCTGCACTGCTTCCTGCATTCCTGCATCGTGCATCACTGCATCGTGCATCACTGCGTGGTTCACGCGTCGGCTCCGGCCGACCCGGTGGAGGAGGGGGACCCGGGGCCGGGTTCTCCGACCGCTTCGGCGGCCTTGCGGGCCACCTGGGCGCGGACGCCGTACCAGCCCGCGACCAGTGCCCCGGCGATCAGCGGGAGACACAGCACGGTGGTGCGGCCGGCGCCGCCGTCGGCGTACATCAGGACGAGGACGGAGGCGAGGAAGGCCAGCGTCACGAGCTCGGTCCACGGGGAGCCGGGGAGACGGTAGCTCGGCCGGGTCAGCTCGCCGTTCTCGGTCTTCCGCCAGAACACCAGGTGGCAGACCATGATCATGCCCCAGGTGGCGAGGATGCCGATCGCGGCGAAGTTCAGCACGATCTCGAACGCGTCGGCGGGGACGACGAAGTTGAGGCCGACACCGAGTACACAGAAGCCGCTGGTGAGCAGGATGCCGCCGTACGGGACCTGGCTGCGGCTCATGTTGCCGGTGAACTTCGGCGCGGAACCGGCCATCGCCATCGAGCGCAGGATGCGGCCGGTGGAGTACAGGCCCGAGTTGAGGGACGACATGGCCGCCGTGAGGACGACCAGGTTCATCACGCCGCCGGCCGCCGGGATACCGATGTTGGACAGGACGGTCACGAAGGGGCTCTCGCCCGACGTGTACTTGTTCCACGGCAGCAGCATCGACAGGAGGAGCACCGAGCCTACGTAGAAGAGGCCGACGCGCCACATGATCGAGTTGATCGCCTTCGGCATGATCTTCTCGGGGTTCTCGGTCTCGCCCGCCGCGACACCGACGAGTTCGACGGAGGCGTAGGCGAAGACGACGCCCTGGATGATCAGCAGCATGGGCAGCAGGCCGTTGGGGAAGACGCCGCCGTTGTCGGTGATCAGGGACGGGCCGGGGGTGGTGCCGTCGACCTTGTGCTGGGTGACCAGCAGGAAGATGCCGATCAGCATGAAGACGACGAGGGCGCTGACCTTGATGATCGCGAACCAGAACTCCAGTTCGCCGAACATCTTCACCGAGATCAGGTTCACGGTGAGGACGACCGCCAGGGCGATCAGCGCGAGCACCCACTGCGGGATGTCGGAGAACAGGCCCCAGTAGTGGGTGTAGAGGGCCACCGCGGTGATGTCGGCGATGCCGGTGGTGGCCCAGTTCAGGAAGTACATCCAGCCTGCGACGAAGGCGCCCTTCTCGCCCAGGAACTCACGGGCGTACGACACGAAGGCGCCGGACGAGGGCCGGTACAGGACGAGTTCGCCCAGTGCCCGGACGACGAGGAACGCGAAGACGCCGCAGACCGCGTACGCGATGAAGAGGGACGGGCCGGCGTCGGCCAGCCGGCCGCCGGCGCCGAGGAACAGGCCGGTGCCGATGGCACCGCCGATGGCGATCATGTTGACGTGCCGGGACTTCAGCGACTTGCTGTAGCCCGCGTCACCGGCGTCCACGTGCACGGCCTTCTGCTGCGCCGTACCGTTCGCCGGCCCGTCCTGGAGGGATTGCTCGCTCACGCCTCGGGTCCGCCTTCCGGGGATGGTTCTGTGGGGGTTTCAGTGGGGGCTTCCGTGTGCGCGGCGCGCACGATGTCGGTGAGGGTCGTGGAGACCCGGTCGAGGTGGTGGGACATGGCTGCCACCGCGTCCTGCTCGCTGCGGTCGATCAGTGCCTCGACGATCGCCCGGTGCTCACGGTTGGACTGCTCGCGCCGGCCGCCCAGTTCGTTGAGGAAGGCCGACTGACGGGCCAGCGCGTCCCGGATCTCCTCGATCACCCGGCGGAACACCGGGTTCTGGGCGGCCTGGGCCACGGCCAGATGGAAGAGGGTGTCCATGGCGACCCACGCGGTGGTGTCGGTCTCGTGCTCCATGCGTTCCAGCAGGTGCGCGAGGTGGTCGAGGTCCTCGGGTGTCCGCCGTACGGCGGCGTAGCCGGCGACCGGGATCTCGACGTGCCGGCGGACTTCGAGGAGGTCGCTGGCCGCGTAGTCGCCGAAGGTGGGGTCCTCGACGGTGCTGGACACCACGAAGGTGCCCTTGCCGGTCCGGGAGACGGTCAGGCCCATGGTCTGCAGGGCCCGCAGGGCCTCCCGCAGCACGGGCCGGCTCACCTCCAGCCGCCGGCACAGCTCGGCCTCGGAGGGGAGCTTGTCCCCCACGGCGTAATCTCCGCGCTCGATGGCGCTGCGCAGATGACCGAGGACCGCTTCCATCGCGCTGACGCGCCGCGGCACCGAGCCACCTGTCTGGCTGTCTGACAGGTTCACGGAGGTGATCCTGCGGGTGACGAGACGGGGCTGTCAAGGGTGTGTGGGCGCAGCAGCCGGTTGGACGCCCTTGCGGGCGGCGCCGGACCGGTCGGGGTCACGCCTCACCGGTGAGCGCCCGCCTCGCGGCTGTGGTGCCGCGGCCGGGCGCCTGGCGGCCCCATCCGACCGCCGGCCCGCACAGCGCCCGCCCGGCCCCCGGGCCGACAGCCCCGACCGGCTGGAGCAACCGGCCTGAGCTGCGGAAACCCCGGTGGTCGCTCAGTTCAGTACGCCCGCGCCCAGCAGCCCGAAGAGCAGCACACCCACGACGATCCGGTAGATCACGAAAGCGTTGAAGGAGTGCTTCGCGACGAACTTCAGCAGCCACGCGATGGAGCCGTAGGCGACGACGAAGGACACCGCCGTGCCGACGGCGAGCGGCGCGGCCCCGACTCCGGCGCCCAGGGCGTCCTTCAGCTCGTACAGCCCGGCGCCGGTCAGGGCGGGGATGCCCAGGAAGAAGGAGAGACGCGTGGCGGCGACCCGGTCGAGGTCGAGGATCAGCGCCGTGGACATGGTGGCGCCGGAGCGGGAGAAACCGGGGAAGAGCAGGGCGAGGATCTGTGAACTGCCCACCAGCATCGCGTCCTTGAACGACGTGTCGTCCTCGCCGCGCTTGTGCCGGCCCATCTGGTCCGCGGCCCACATCACACCGCTGCCGACGATCAGCGAGGCGGCGACCACCCACAGCGAGGCCAGCGGGCCCTCGATCAGCGGCTTGGCGGCGAGACCCACGACGACGATCGGGATGGTCGCGTAGATGACCCACCACGCGAACTTGTAGTCGTGGTGATGGCGCTCGTCGCGGTTTCGCAGGCCCCTCCCCCACGCGGAGACGATCCGCACGATGTCCTTGAAGAAGTACACGAGCACGGCGGCGATCGCGCCGACCTGGATGACGGCCGAGAACCCGACCACGGCGTTGTCGTCGACGGGGATGTGCATCAGCCCCTCGGTGATCTTCAGATGGCCGGTGGAGGAGACCGGCAGGAACTCGGTCACCCCCTCGACGGCTCCGAGGACGACGGCCTGACCGACGGAGATGGCGCTCATGGAATCCAGTTCTGCTGGAGAGGTACGGGCAGCGGCGGGGTAAGTCCTACTACACGCCGACAAGGCCCCAGCGCCCCTCGCCTACAGCGCCCCGCCCACCCACACCCCCGCGAAAGCGGCCCCGAGACCGGCCAGGACACTCACCATGACGTTGGCGACGGCGAACAGTCCGGCCCCGTCCTCGGCCAGCCGCAGCGTCTCGTACGAGAAGGTCGAGTACGTGGTCAGCGCGCCGCACAGGCCCGTACCCAGGAGCAGCTGGAGGTTCGGGCCCGGGGCGGCGCCGGTGAGCAGGCCGAGGATCAGGCAGCCGGTGACGTTGACTGCGAGGGTGCCCCAGGGGAAGACCGTGTCGTGGCGGGACTGGAGGATCCGGTCGGTGAGATAGCGGAGGGGTGCGCCGACCATTCCGCCCGCGATCACGAGCAGCCAGTTCACAACGACTTCTTACCCTTCTCGTCCGTTTCGCCGGGTTTCCCTTCGGTGCGGCCCACATACCGGATGACCTCGCAGTCGTCGAGGATCACCAGGCCCTCGGTGACGAGTTCGTCGAGCTGCGGCAGGAAGGACCGTACGTGTTCCTCGGTGTCGACGATGACGATCGCGACCGGGAGGTCCTCGCTCAGGGAGAGCAGGCGGGAGGTGTGGATGAGGGAGGATGCGCCGAAGCCCTCGATGCCGCGGAAGACGCTCGCGCCCGCGAGGCCGGCCGCGCGGGCGCGGTGGACGATCTCCGAGTAGAGCGGTCGGTGGTGCCAGGTGTCGTGCTCGCCGACGAGGACGGTCACGCGCAGGGCGCTGCCGGTCAGCCTGGTCATCGTCGCCTCCGCTTCAGGATCCGGCGGGTCGCGGTCGCCGCGAGGGTCACGGCGGTGAGCGCCGCGAGCAGGGTCGCGGCGAGGTAGGCGAGGCCGGTGCCGGGGTGGCCGTGGTCGACCAGTTTCTGGATGTCGACGGCGTACGTCGAGAAGGTGGTGAAGCCGCCGAGGACACCGGTGCCGAAGAACGGGCGTACGAGGCGGTGGGCGGCCCAGGTCTCCGTGATGACCACCATGAACACGCCGATCACGGCGCAGCCGACGACATTGGTCCAGAAGGTGGTCCAGGGGAAGCCGCCGGTCCGCGCGGGCCAGGCGAGGGAGGCCGCGTAACGGGCGGTGGCACCGATCGCGCCGCCGATCGCGACCACCGCGACGACGGCCGCCTGCCCGCGCAGGACGGACGGGCGTGGTGGGGCGGCGACGGGTTCGGTCCGGATGTCGGGGGCTGACATGGTCGTACGTCTCCTACTCGCCGGCGCCGCGAGGTGCGGGCGCGCCCATGTGCGCAAGTAGGGACCGTTGGCGGCGGCTGCCGCGGTTCGGGTACGGCGGGCCCCACCGCCGCGCCACGAGCGGGGATCGTGGCCGGTCACCAGCGTAACGCCGGGGGCACGGGGGCCGCACGCCGCCCGACCGGCACCCACGGGCCCGTGGACGACCCATGAGGCGGAGCCCGGCCACCCCAGGGCGGCCGGGCCTGCGTCACCTCGGGCTCAGCGGTGGCTGAACCACGTCATCGCGGGGAGCGCCCTGTCGTCGTAGCCGAACAGTGCCTGGTTCTCCCAGCCGTTGCCGGAGGCGGCGTCCGTGGGGTCCCAGCCGTTGCCGTTGACCGCGGTCCAGGTCGCCTCCCAGTAGAAGACACCGAGGCCCCGGCCGTTCGGAACGGCCTCCACGATGTTGAGGATGTCCCGGAACCAGGCCGACTGTCCGGCCGTGGACGCCGGGTAGCCGGAGACCAGTTCACCGGTCGTGTCGATGATGTTCTCGTGCGAGTCCTTGCTGTCGAGGCGGAACGGGTAGGCCGTCTCGGCGACGAACACCGGCTTGCCGTAGCGGGCGGCCGCGTCGTCCAGGGTGGTCTGGAAGTCGTAGAGCGAACCGTGCCAGTAGCCGTAGTAGGACAGACCAATGGCGTCGAACTTCACCCCGTTGGAGACCGCGCTGTCGAACCACCAGCGGGTGCCCGAGAGGTCCCCGCCCTTGGCCAGGTGCAGCGCCACGGTCGTACCGGAGTTGACCGCCTTGACCGCGTTGTAGCCGGAGTTGAGCAGCCCGGCGAGCTGCGACCAGTTGTCGGTCGAGCCCTCGGACCACAGCATCCCGCCGTTGATCTCGTTGCCGACCTGGACCATGTCGGCGGTGGTGCCCTGGGACTTGAGGGCGTTCAGGACGTCGTACGTGTGGTTGTAGACGTCCGTCTTCAGCTGGCTGTACGAGTGTCCGGCCCACGCGGACGGCTTGGACTGAGCGCCCGGGTCCGCCCAGATGTCCGAGTAATGGAAATCGACCAGCAGCTTCATGCCCTGCGCCTTGATGCGCTTGGCGATGGCGAGCACGCGTGCCTTGTTGTTGTAGCCGTCGGCCGGGTTGACCCAGACCTTGACGCGCGCGTAGTTCATGCCGGAGTTCTTCAGGACCGTGAGCGCGTCCGTCGTCGCACCAGAGCTGGTTTTGTAAGTGCCGCCCAGCGCCTCGCTCTTGGGGAGGGAGGAGATGTCGGCGCCCTTGACGGGCACGCCGCCGGTGCCGGAGGCGAACGTCAGGTCGTCGACGTTGATCCAGTTGCCCGCGTTGGCATCGGAGTTGACGCTGATCGTGCACTGGTTGTTCGTCACCGCGACGGGCACGACGATCCGTATCCATCCGCTCGCGGACACGGGCAGGTCGGTGCGCTGCTCGGCGCTGCCGCAGTTCTTCAGCGCTATGTAGGCCGACTTCTGGCCGCCGCCCGAGCGCACCCACGCGGTGAGCTTGTAGTTGCCGTTGGTCAGCCCGGACAGGTACTGGTAGGTCTCCACCTTGTAGGCGGAGGCGGAGTAGTGGGACAGGCGGTAACTGCCGCCGTGGCCGCCGGACTCCACGTAGGAGGCGCCCGTGTCGCCGTACTCCGACCAGCCGTTGGGTGTCGCCACACCCGAACCGTCGGCCTCGAAGCCGCCGTTGGTGAGGGTGCTGGCGGCCTGCGCGGAGGTGGCGGGGAGGCCGGTGAGCGCGAGGCCCGCGGCGAGCGGGAGCAGCAGGGCCCTGAGGGTGCGCCTGGGTGTGTGGTTGGGGGTGCGCCTGGGTGTGCGTCTGGGATGGAACATCGTCGTCCGTCGTCCCTTCGACGTGATGGGGTGGGGGTGTCCCTCCTGAGGAGCGGGAGGGGGACCCCCTCCGCCCGCGGCTCTCGTGGCACGCACGGGCGGAGGGGAACTTGCGGCTCAGCCGTACAACTCAGCCGTCCAACTTGGCTGTCGGACTCAGTCGTCGAGTCGTACGACCCGGACGGCTCCGGCGGGGAGCGCGAGGCGGCCCGCGGCTCGTTCGCCGGTCAGGAGTTCGGTGCCGGGTGCCTCCAGGGGCACCTTGGCGTCCGTGGCGGTGTGGTTGACGGCGAACAGGTAGGTGCCCGACTCGCCGGTGCGGCGGACGAGTTCGACGTCGCGCGGCAGTTCGGCGCGGGGTGCGAGGTCGGCGTCCTCGGTGGCCCAGCCGAGCAGGGCGTCCAGGCCGTGCGCGTCGAGGCGTGTCGACACGTACCAGGCGGTGCCCTCGCCGAGTCGGTGACGGGTGACGGCCGGGTGCTCGGCGGGGAGTCCGTCGGCGTACGTCCACACGGTCTCGGCGCCGCGCGGGACGACGAACTCGGTCCATACGTCGCCGGTCAGCTCGGAGCCGTCGGGGCCGGTGATGCGTACGGCCTCGCCCTGGAGGAGCGGTGAGAACTCCTCGACGGTCAGGCCGAGTACGTCACGCAGGGCGCCCGGGTAGGGGCCCGTGTGCACGGCGTCGTGTTCGTCGACGATCCCGGAGAAGTAGGAGACGACGAGGGTGCCGCCGTTCTCGACGTACTCCCTGAGGTTGTTCCCGGCTGCCTCCGTCATCAGGTAGAGGGCGGGAACGACGACAAGGGGATAGGCCGACAAGTCGGCTTCCGGGTGGGCGAAGTCGACGGTGAGGTGGCGGTCGTACAGGGCCTCGTAGAAGGCGTCGGCGCGCTCACGCGGGTCGTGGTCCTCGCTGGGGCGCCACTGGAGGCTCTGCGCCCACCAGGAGTGCCAGTCCCACAGGACGGCGACGTCGGCGACCGTCCGGGTGCCGCGGATCGACGCCAACGAGTCGAGTGACGCGCCGAGTTCGACGACCTCGCGCCAGACGCGGGTCTCCGTGCCGCCGTGCGGGAGCATCGCCGAGTGGAACTTCTCGGCGCCGCGCCGGGACTGGCGCCACTGGAAGAACATGGCGCCCTCGGAGCCCCGGGCCACATGGGCGAGGGAGTTGCGGGCCATCTGGCCCGGCGCCTTCGCGGGGTTGCGGGGCTGCCAGTTGATGCCCGACGTGGAGTGCTCGAGGAGGATCCATGGGGCACCGCCGCCGACGGAGCGGGTGAGGTCGGCGGCCATGGCCAGGTTGACGTGGGTGCGACGGCCGTCGGTGATCAGGTAGTGGTCGTTGGTGACGATGTCGACCTCGCGGCCCCAGGCCCAGTAGTCGACGGAGTCGCACTGGCTGAGCGCGGTCATGAAGTTGGTGGTGACCGGGATGCCGGGTGCCAGGCGGTGCAGGATGTCCCGCTCCGCCACGAAGTTCTCGCGCATGGTGGCGTCGGCGAACCGCTTGTAGTCCAGCGCCTGCCCCGGGTTGCCGACCGTGGGTGCGGCGCGCGGCGGGTTGATCTGCTCGAAGCCTAGGTACCTCTGGCCCCAGAAGGCGGTGCCCCAGGCCTCGTTGACCGCGTCGACGGTGTCGTACGTCGTCTGCAGCCAGCGGCGGAAGTGGGCGGCGCAGGAGTCGCAGTAGCAGGCCGAGACGGGGACCCCGTACTCGTTGTGGACGTGCCACATGGCGAGCGCCGGGTGGGCGCCGTAGCGCTCGGCGAGCTTCGTGGTGATGTTCGCGGCGGCGGCGCGGTAGTCGGCGTTGCTGTGACAGATCGCGGCACGTGAGCCGAACTCGTAGCGCACGCCCTCCGCGGTGACCGGCAGCGCGTCCGGGTGGGCGCGGTAGAACCAGGCCGGCGGGGCCACGGTGGGCGTTCCGAGGTCGGCGCGGATGCCGTTCTCGTGCAGCAGGTCGAGCAGACGGTCCAGCCAGCCGAAGTCGTACACCTCGGGCTCCGTCTCCAGCAGGGCCCACGAAAAGATGCCGACGCTGACCATCGTGACGCCGGCCTCGCGCATCAGCCGGACGTCTTCCTGCCAGACGGATTCCGGCCACTGCTCGGGGTTGTAGTCCCCTCCGAAGGCCAGCCTCGTGAGGCCCGTGGGGGTGGTCTCCGGCATGGAATGTCTCCCGGTTGATTCGGTCACTTCGGAACAATGTGGGAACGTGCACACACAGCATCAGCGGTGCGTGGCCTAGATAACCGCATGGCCACAACCATTGACAAGTGTCCAGTGTGTTTCTCTACTGTGAACGCTCACAGAAGGATGGCGGGTCTTCGCAGCAGGCGAGGGCCCCACCAGGTCAGGGGAGAAACGTTCCATGCCGAACACGAAGCAGTGGCGCCTCGTGGCAACCGCGGTCGCCGTCACACTCGGCGCCACCACACTCGCCGCATGCGGGTCCGACGACGACAGCGAGACCCAGTCGGGCCCGGTGTCGCTGACGTACTGGACCTGGACGCCCGGCATGGACAAGGTCGTCGGCCTCTGGAACAAGGGGCCGGGCAAGGAGCAGCAGATCACCGTCACGGTGAAGAAGCAGGCGTCCGGCGACACCCTGGTCACCAAGATCCTCACCGCGCACAAGGCCAAGAAGGCGCCCGACCTGGTGCAGGCCGAGTACCAGGCGCTGCCCACCCTGGTCAGCAACGACGCGCTGGCGGACATCTCCGGCGAGGTCGGCGACGCCGAGAAGGACTTCGCCGAGGGTGTCTGGCAGCAGACGACGCTGGGCACGGACGCGGTGTACGCGGTGCCGCAGGACATCGGGCCGATGATGTTCTACTACCGCGAGGACCTCTTCAAGCAGTACGGGCTGAAGGTCCCGACCACATGGGCCGAGTTCGCCCAGACCGCCAGGGACCTGAAGAAGAAGGCCCCGGACAAGGACCTCACGACTTTCTCCGCCAACGACTCCGGTCTCTTCGCGGGCCTCGCCCAGCAGGCCGGCGCCAAGTGGTGGACGACCTCCGGTGAGAAGTGGAAGGTCGGCATCGACGACGCGGCGACCCAGAAGGTCGCCACGTTCTGGGGCGACCTCGTCAAGGAGGACGCCATCGACAACCAGCCGATGTACACCCCGACCTGGAACAAGGCGCTGAACACCGGCAAGCAGATCGCGTGGGTGAGCGCGGTGTGGGCGCCGGGCACGTTGACGACGGCCGCCCCGGACACGAAGGGCAAGTGGGCCATGGCGCCGCTCCCCCAGTGGTCGGCCGGCGAGGACGTGACGGGCAGCTGGGGCGGCTCCTCGACCGCCGTCACCACCGACTCGAGCCACAAGTCCGCCGCCGCCAAGTTCGCCGCCTGGCTCAACACCGACCGTGCCGCGCTGGCCGCGCTCGCCAAGGAGGGCGGGATCTACCCGGCCGCCACGGGCGCCCAGCTCAGCGGCGCGTTCGTCAAGTCGCCCGACTTCTTCTCCAACCAGGCGGACTTCTACCCCAAGGCCGCCGAGATCGCGAAGACCACGGCACCCTCCGCGTGGGGACCGAACGTGAACGTGGCGTACACGTCGTTCAAGGACGCGTTCGCGGCGGCCGCGAAGAACAAGTCGGACTTCGGCGCCGCCCTGAAGACGATGCAGGACGCCACCGTCGCCGACCTGAAGAAGCAGGGCTTCGGAGTCGCGGAGTGACCAGCGCACGCCGGAGGCCGTACGGGGTCAGGTCGGCCCCGTACGCCTTCCTCCTCCCCGCGGTGATCCTCTTCGCCCTGTTTTTCGCGCTGCCCATCGGCTACGCGCTCTGGCTGAGCCTGCACAAGGTGAAGGTGTCGGGCCTGGGCCTCGGTGCCGGGGCGCGCAAGGAGGTGTGGGCGGGCATCGGCAACTACACCGACGCCCTCACCGACAGCGAGCTGCTGCACGGCGCGCTGCGCGTGGTCGGTTACGGCGCGATCGTGGTCCCGGTGATGCTGGGGCTCGCCCTCGTCCTCGCGCTGATGCTGGACGCGGACAAGGTGCGGTTCACCCCGTTCACCCGGCTCGCGATCTTCCTGCCGTACGCCATCCCGGGCGTCGTCGCCGCGTTGCTCTGGGGCTTCCTCTACCTCCCGGACGTGAGCCCGTTCTACTTCGTCCTCGACAAGCTGGGGCTGCCGCAGCCGGATCTGCTGGACGGCGGTCCGCTGTATCTCGCCCTCTCCAACATCGCGGTGTGGGGCGGCACCGGCTTCAACATGATCGTCATCTACACCTCGCTGCGGTCCATCCCGGCCGAGGTGTACGAGGCGGCGAGGCTGGACGGCGCCACCCCGCTGCAGATCGCGCTCCGGATCAAGATCCCGATGGTGGCGCCCTCGCTGGTGCTGACCTTCTTCTTCTCGATCATCGCGACGCTCCAGGTGTTCAGCGAGCCGACCACCCTCAAGCCCCTCACCAACTCCGTGTCCACGACGTGGAGTCCGCTGATGAAGGTGTACCAGGACGCCTTCGGCAAGGGTGACATCTACTCGGCCGCGGCCGAGGCGACGATCATCGCGATCGTCACGCTGGTCCTGTCGTTCGGCTTCCTGCGGGCCGCGAACTCCCGTAACAAGCAGGAGGCAGCACGATGAGTTCTCTTGCCGTGGGCAAGACGGAGGCGACGGCGGGCACCAGGCCCGGCACCGTGCGGCGCCCGCCCCTGCGCAACCGCATCGCCCTGATCCCGACGCTCACCCTGCTCCTGGGCGCCCTGTACTGCCTGCTGCCGGTCGCGTGGGTGGTGATCGCGGCGACGAAGTCGGGCAGCGAGCTGTTCTCCACGTTCACGTTCCTGCCCGGCAGCGGCTTCACGGACAACGTGAAGGAGCTGAGCGCCTACCGCGACGGCGTCTACTGGAAGTGGATGGGCAACTCGGCGCTGTACGCCGGCCTCGGCGCCCTTCTGTCGACAGCGGTCAGCGCGATCAGCGGTTACGCCCTCGCGATCTACCGCTTCCGCGGCAGGGAGGCGGTGTTCGGCGTCCTGATGGCGGGCGTGCTGATGCCGCCGGTGATCCTCGCGATCCCCCAATATCTGCTGCTCGCGAAGGCCGACATCACGGACTCCTACGCCTCCGTGCTGCTGCCGCTGATCCTCTCCCCCTACGGCGTCTACCTCGCGCGGATCTACGCCGCCGCTGCGGTGCCCGCCGATGTGGTGGAGGCCGGGCGGATGGACGGCGCGGGTGAGTGGCGGATCTTCACCCGGGTCGCGCTGCCGATGATGATCCCGGGCCTTGTGACGGTGTTCCTGTTCCAGTTCGTCGCCGTGTGGAACAACTTCCTGCTGCCCTACATCATGCTCAGCGACGACGAGAAGTTCCCGATCACACTGGGTCTGTTCACGCTCCTCGAGCAGGGAGCGGCCACCCCGGCCCTCTACACGCTGGTGATCACGGGCGCGTTTCTGGCGGTCCTCCCGCTCATCGCGCTCTTCCTGGTCATCCAGCGGTTCTGGAGCCTCGACCTGCTCTCCGGAGCCGTAAAGTCATGACCATGAGCAATACCGGGGGCCGGCGCAAACCGCCGACGATCCACGACGTTGCCCGCGAGGCGGGAGTGTCCCGAGGGACCGTCTCGCGCGTGCTCAACGGCGGGCACTATGTGAGCCCCACCGCCGCGGAGGCGGTGAACGCCGCGATCCGCAAAACGGGGTACGTGGTCAACCGCCACGCCCGTTCGCTCATCACCGGCCGCTCCGACTCGATCGGCTTCCTGTTGACCGAGCCGCAGGAGCGGTTCTTCGAGGACCCCAACTTCAATGTCCTGCTGCGGGGTTGCACCCAGGCACTGGCGGCGCACGACATCCCGCTCCTGCTGATGCTGGCAGGCACGGAGGACGAACGGCGCCGCCTGACGCGGTACATCACCGCCGGTCATGTCGACGGGGTGCTACTGGTCTCCAGTCACTCCGGTGACCCGGTCGCGCAGGAGCTGTGCGAGGCGGGCGTACCGCTCGTCGCGTGCGGGAAGCCCATCGGGCTCGGCTCGAAGGTGAGCTATGTGGCGGCGGACGACCGCGACGGCGCCCGGGACATGGTCCGCCATCTCCTGTCGCTGGGCCGCCGGCGTGTCGGGATGGTGACCGGTCCGCTCGACACCCCGGGCGGTGTGGAGCGGCTCGCCGGTTATCGCGAGGTGCTGGCCGAGGAGGGCATCGGCTACGACGAGGCCCTCGTCGTCTCCGGCGACTACAGCCGGGCCAGCGGCGACGCGGGCGCGGAGCAGTTGCTGGGCCGGCGCCCGGACCTGGACGCCGTGTTCGTCGCGTCCGACTTGATGGCGCAGGGGGTGCTGACGGCACTGGAACGGGCGGGCCGGAGCGTCCCCGGGGACGTTTCGGTGGGCGGCTTCGACGACTCCTCGGCCGCGCTGGCCGCCCGGCCCCAGCTGACGACCATCAGACAGCCCTACGACCGGATCAGCGCCGAGATGGTCCGGGTGCTGCTCGCGCAGATTGGCGGCGAGGACCCGGCGGCGGTGATCCTGCCCACCGAGCTGATCAAGCGGGGGTCGGCCTGAGCAGGCGGGGATCTGCCTGAGTCAGGGGTCCCACCGCCGTGCCCGAGCCGCCTCCGCCGGGCGGTTTTTATGCATACGCATTAACATGGGGTGCATGGCAGCGAACACGGCCGGTACGGGGCTGGCGGACCAGTGGCGGGACATCCTGGCAGCGCATGCGCGCACGATGTGCGAGATCGACCGTGTGCTGCATCCGCACGGGCTGGGGGCGAGTGACTTCGAGGTGCTCGATGTTCTCGTCGCGGAGGAGGCGGCTGCGGCTGCCGCCTCCGGCCCTGGTGAGAAGTGCCGGGTTCAGGACATCGCCGGGCGGGTTCATCTGAGTCAGAGTGCGCTGTCTCGGCTCATCGGGCGGCTCGAGAAGGATGGGCTGGTGGAGCGCAGTATGTGTGTGGAGGATCGGCGGGGGGTGCGGGTGGGGTTGACGGAGCGGGGGCGTGCGTTGCACGGGGAGGTTTTGCCGCTTCAGCGTGCGGCTCTGGCACGCACGTTGGGAAAGTGAGCGGATAGGTTGTGCGTTCGCTGCGGGCCGGTGGGGGCTTGTCGCGCAGTTCCCCGCGCCCCTGTGGGGCGCGTTTTTCTCATGTCAGTAGTTGTCTTACTGCCGCGAATGCTGCCTCTGCTGTGGCTGGGTCTGCTCCAGGGCGGGCCAGGGCGCTCATGGGGATTGGGGGGACCGGGGGGAGGGCCTCGTACGGGGTGAGGCCGTCGGGGGACGGGCCTACCGTTGCCAGGAGAGCCACGCCTCGGCCGGTGCGGGCCAGGTCCAGGACGCCCGCCAGGTAGCCCGCGTCGCCGACCACCGACGCCGGAACACCCTGCTCGGCCAGGGTCGCGATGGCCCGGCGGCGGATGGCGCAGGGGTCCTCGATCGCGACCAGCGGAACCGGCGTCGGGGCCGCCGGTGGAGCCCAGCCGGGCGGAGCGTGCCAGGTCAGGGGCAGGCCACCGACCGGCGTACCCTCCGTGGCCGCGGCCTCGGTGACGTACACGGCGACATCCACACTGCCGCGCTCCACCGCCTCCACCAGCCGCGCCGACCGGTCGATGCGGAACCGCACCCGGCAGCCGGGGCGCACCGCCTCGACGGCCGCGGTGAGCAGGGGCAGGAACTGATCGGCGGCGTGCTCGGTGGAGCCGATGGTGACCGTGTCGCCGTCGACGTCGAGCAGGGTGCGTACGGCCTCGTCGTGGACGGCGAGAACCCGGCGGGCCTGTTCCAGCAGCAGGCGGCCTTCCTGGGTGAACCGCATGCCCCGGCCCTCGCGCTCGACGACGGGCTTCCCCAGCGTCTTCTCCAGTCGGCGGACATGCTGGCTCACTGCGGACTGGCTGAGGGCCAGTGCCTCGGCCGCACGATGGAAGCCGCCGTGGTCGGCGATCGCGGTCAGGCTGCGCAGCGCCACGATGTCGAGGACAGGTTGGGGCATACGGCGACCGTAGCCCGTACCCGTCATCGATTGCTATTCCTGATCGATCACGAACGCTGATCGATTTCGATGATGAATCGTCGTTGGACGTCACGCCCGGGTGCCGGTCATGATGAGCGCATGGCGTATCCGACCGCAGCTGCTGCTCTTCTCACGCAGCGCCGAGTCATCGACTTCGGCGTGGCGTGCAGCGCGCGCTGTCGTTGATCCCACGCCGCTCTCCGGCGTTTCCGTACGGCCTGGACTGACCGGCTTCGCGCTGTCCGCGTGCCGGTAAGCCGTTCTCCTCCCCTCCTTTCACACGCTTCCGCATGCCCATATCCCTGCCCTGAAACGGGAGTTGCCCCCTCATGTCCTCTTCCTCCTGGGACGAACCCGATGGTCTCGCCGCGCGTGGCACGCTGATCGTGCTGCCCGGCCGGGGCGAACACGGCGGTGTGTACGAGCGGTTCGGCCGCCGTCTCGCCTTCGACGCCTACCGGGTACGGGCGTTGGGCGACCCGTCCGCCGACCCGTCCGTGCTCGACGAGGCGGCCAAGCTGCTCGCCGACGAGTCGCTGCCCGGCCCTAAGGTCCTGGTCGGCTCGGACACGGGTGCCCGGTACGCCGTTCAGCTCGCCGCCGAGCACCCGGCGGGCGTCGACGCGCTGATCCTCGTCGGCCTGCCCACCGAGCCCTGGGAGTCCGGGAGTTGGGACGACGAGCTGGCGGCGCGGACCGCCTGCCCGACGCATCAGGGTCGCCTCGCCGACGACCCCGCCTTCCGGCGCGGCGCGATCGAGGGTGCTGTCGATCTGCCGGAGGCTCCACTCGTCCAGGTCCAGGTCCCTGTCCTCGCCCTGCACGGCCAGGACGACCCGGTCAGCTCGCTGGACCAGGCGCTAAGCGTCTACGAAGGGCATCCGAACGTACGGACCGTGACCTTCGCCGGTGGCCGGCACGACGTGCTCAACGACGCGCTTCACCGCACCGCCGCCGCCACGGTCGTCCTCTTCCTCGAACGGCTGCGCCTCTCCCCCGAGTTGCCCGCGATCGCGGAGGGCCTCGCATGAGCAACCCCCGTGTGACGACAACCGTCGCCGAACTGCGCGACGCCCTCGCCTCCGAGCAGCCGCCGCTGGTGCTCGATGTCCGCTGGGCGCTCGGCGATCCGTACGGGCGCGACCATTACGCGGACGGGCACATCCCGGGCGCGGTGTACGTCGATCTCGACACCGAGCTGGCCGCGCCCGCGACTCCGGAGGGCGGCCGGCATCCGCTGCCGGATCTCGCCCGGTTGCAGACAGCGGCCCGGGGCTGGGGGCTCAGGCAGGGCCAACCGGTCGTCGTCCACGACGACTCGGGCAACACCGCCGCCGCCCGGGCCTGGTGGCTGCTCCGCTACGCCGGAGTGGCCGAAGTGACGCTGCTGGACGGGGCGTTGGGCGCCTGGCGGGCTGCGGAACTGCCCCAGGAGACCGGCATCCCCGCCGATCCCGAACCGGGGGACGTCGTCCTCGGCGCGGGTGGTCTGCCGCTCGTCGACGCCGACGGTGCTGCGGACCTCGCCCGCGACGGGCTGCTGCTGGACGCCCGCGCCGCCGAACGGTACCGGGGTGAGGTGGAGCCGGTCGACCCCCGCGCGGGGCACATCCCGGGCGCGGTCTCCGCACCCACCGGCGAGAACCTCGCCCCCGACGGCACCTTCCTGTCGCCCGAGCTGCTGCGCAAGCGGTTCGAGGACCGGGGTGCCGGTGACGCGTCCCGCATCGGCGTGTACTGCGGTTCCGGTGTCACCGCCGCCCACCAGATCGCCGCGCTGGCCATCGCCGGGTTCGACGCGGCCCTCTTCGCAGGGTCCTGGTCCGCCTGGTCCGCCGATACCGCCCGCCCGGCCGCGACCGGCCCCGAGCCGTCCTGAAACCGAGTGCAGTCCGGAGCCCCGCGAGAGGAACCGACCCCCGCCATGACCACCAAACCGCTCGACGCGGCGCCCCTGGCCCCGCCGCCACCCGACACTCCCCCGGACCCGAAACCCCGGATCACTCTTCGCGGCAGCGCCCGCACCGCCCGCCGCTTCCAGGTTCCCCGTTCGGTGCGCCGGAGCGCCGGACCCGTGGGCCTCGTACTCCTCTGGTTCCTCACCTCGGCCACCGGTGTGCTGCCCGAGTCGGTGCTCGCCTCACCCGTGGACGTCCTGAAACAGGCCGTCGAGCTGACGAAGAACGGTGAACTGCCCAGCGCCATCGCCGCGTCGGGCCGCCGGGCCGCCACCGGCTTCCTCATCGGGGCGACGGCCGCACTCGCCCTCTCCCTGCTCGCCGGGCTGTTCCGGCTCGGCGAGGACGTCATCGACTCCTCGATGGGCATGTTCCGGGCGATCCCCTGGGTGGGTCTGATCCCGCTGTTCATCGTCTGGTTCGGCATCGAGGAGACCCCGAAGATCGCGCTGGTCGCCCTCGGCGTCACCTACCCGCTCTACTTCAACATCTACGGCGGGATCAGGTCCACCGACGCCCAACTCGTCGAAGCCGCACGGATGATGGGGCTCGGCCGGCTCGGACTGATCCGGTACGTCATCCTGCCGAGCGCACTGCCCGGAGCACTCGTGGGCCTCCGGTACGCGCTGTCCACCGCCTGGCTGGCCCTGGTCTTCGCCGAGCAGATCAACGCGGACGCGGGGCTCGGCTATCTGATGAGCAACGCCCAGCAGTACTTCCGTACCGACATCATCGTGCTCTGCCTCGCCGTGTACGCGGCTCTCGGCCTCGCCTGCGACTTCGCCGTACGGGTCCTGTCGCGCCGTCTGCTGACCTGGCGGGCCAACTTCGAAGGCGAGGCGTGATCGCCATGGCCAACAGTGTGGAGATACGGGGGCTTTCGCGGGCCTTCGACGGCAACACCGTCCTGCACGAGCTCGATCTCGACATCCGGGAGGGCGAGTTCGTGGCCCTGCTCGGGCACAGTGGCTGCGGCAAGTCGACGTTGTTGCGCGTTCTCGCCGGGCTCGACGACGAGATCGGCGGTGAGGTGACCGTGCCCGCGCGGCGCAGCGCGGCCTTTCAGTCGCCGCGGCTGCTGCCCTGGCTCAAGGTGTGGCGCAACGTCGTCCTCGGGCTGCCCGGGCGGCCCGACCGGGCGCTCGCCGCGAAGGCGCTGGAAGAGGTCGGGATCGCGGACCGCGCGACCGTCTGGCCCAAGACACTCTCCGGCGGCCAGGCCCAGCGGGTCTCGCTGGCCCGCGCCCTGGTCCGCGAGCCCGAACTCCTGCTTCTCGACGAGCCGTTCGGCGCGCTCGACGCGCTGACACGGGGCAGGGTGCAGCAGCTGGTCGCCGAGCTGTGGCAGCGGCACGGCTGCGCGATCCTCCTGGTCACCCATGACGTGGAGGAGGCGCTGCTGCTCGCCGACCGGGTCCTGGTGATGGACGAGGGCCGTATCGCCCATGACCTCACCGTCGGCCTGCCCCGCCCCCGCGATCTCACCTCGCCCGAGTTCGTCACCCTCCGCGCCCGCCTCCTCGGCTGGCTCGGCGTCACCACGCACACCCTCGAAGGGACCTCCTCGTGATACGCAGACTCGCCACCGCCGCGCTGAGCCTCACCGCCCTGCTGGCGCTGACCGCCTGCGGCGCGGACTCCTCGGCGGACGCCGCCGGAAGCGGCTCCCGGGTGACCCTCACCCTCGGCGACCAGGCCAAGACGCTCCAGACGCTCGTGGGGGCGTCCGATGCCCTCAAGGGCGCCAAGTACCAGGTGAAATGGGCCGAGTTCGAGGGCGCGGCCCCGCTGTTCCAGGCCGTGCAGGCGGGCGCCGCCGACACCACGTACTCCGCCGATCTGCCCGCCTTGCAGGCGCTCAGCGGTGGGGTGAAGTTCAGGAACGTGGCCGCGCTGAAGAACGACGGCCATCACACCGGGATCATCGTCCGCAAGGACTCCGACGTGCGGAGCGTCAAGGACCTCAAGGGCCGGAAGGTCGTGGTGTCCTCGGCCAAGGGCAGTATCGCCGAGTACCTGCTCGCCAACGTGCTGAAGCAGAACGGCCTGAAGTACTCCGATGTGAAGGTGCAGTACCTGCTGCCGACGGACGCGCAGGCCGCCTTCTCCGCCGGGAAGATCGACATCTGGGCCACCTTCGGTGTCTACCAGGCCGTCGGACTCCAGCAGGGCGGCCGGCTGCTGATCGACGGCGCGGACGGCCGTATCAGCGGCTACGGCTTCATCGGGGCCTCGGAGAAGGCCCTCGCGGACCCGGCGAAGAAGGCCGCGCTCGGCGACTTCCTCAAGCGGCTCGGTACGGCTCTGGCGTGGACGAGCACGCACCAGGACGCGTACGCCGACGCCATCGTGGAGCGCAACGGCGCCGACCCGGCGATCGCGAGGACGCTCGCCTCGGCGGCGTACAGCAAGGTCCTGCCGATCACCCCGGAGGTCAGCTCGACCGTCCAGGACGTCGCCGACCTCATGAACGGCATCGGGGTCCTCGAACCGAACGTCGACGTGGCGAAGTCGGCGGACACCTCCGTCCTCAAGTAACCGATACCGCACGGGAGTTCATCATGCCTGTCGAGTTCATCAGTGCAGTGCACACCGACTCCGGAGCCTCCGGCCCGGCAGCGGCGAGCCGCACCGGTTTCGACCCCGACCACCTTCGCAAGTACGCCCGCGCCCTCGACGACGGCGGTTTCGACCACACCCTGGTCGCCTATCACTCGGCCTCGCCGGACGCCTTCCAGGTCGCCCAGTTCGTCGCCACGCACACCGAGCGGGTGCGGCCGATCCTGGCCCACCGGCCGGGCGTGATCTTCCCGACACACGCGGCCCGCGCGCTGGCGACGCTGGACCGGATCAGCGACGGCCGGCTGTCGCTGCACATCATCTCCGGGGGCAGCGACGAGGAGCAGCGCCGTGAGGGCGACTACCTCGACAAGCGGGAGCGGTACGAGCGTTCGGACGAATACATCCAGATCCTGCGGAAGGTATGGCAGGCCGAGGGGCCTGTCTCCCACGAGGGCAAGTACTTCCGCTTCGAGGGCTACTACTCCGATGTGAAGCCCGTGAACGGGCTGGTGCCGATCTCCGTCGGGGGCTCGTCCGAGGACGCGTACCGGGTCGGCGGGCAGCAGGGTGACATCTTCGGGCTGTGGGGCGAGCCGCTCAAGGAGACAGCCGAGCAGATCGCCGCCGTCAACGCGGTCGCCGAGGCCGCCGGGCGCCCTCACCCCCGGATCTGGGTGTCGTTCCGCCCGATCATCGCGCCCACCGACGAACTGGCCTGGGAGAAGGCGCATCGCACGCTCGGTGCCCTCAAGGACCAGTCGTCGAACACGGAGTTGCTGCGCCACTACCGGACCAACGGCCGTCCCGCGAACGTCGGTTCGCAGCGGCTGCTGGACATCGCCGAGCGCGGCGAGGTCCACGACCGGTGCCTGTGGACCGCCCCGGCGGTCGCCACCAACGCGGCCGGCGCCTCGACCGCCCTGGTCGGCTCCCCCGAGACAGTCGCCAAGGCGCTTCTCGACTACGTCGACATCGGCTGCGACCTGCTGTCGATCCGCGGCTACGACCCGCTCAACGACGCGATCGACTACGCCCGTTACGTCCTTCCACTGGTCCGCCAGGAACTCGCCCACCGCGCGGCGACGACCACCCGGGCAGCCTGACCCGCCAACTCCCCCCTCCCCCGGCCCAGTCTGCGAACACCCCTATGGAGACTCCGTGTTCCGCCGCTCACGCGCACTGCGCACGTCCGCCGCCGTCCTGCTGCTCGCCCTCACCGCCGCCTGCGGAAGCCAGGCCCAGGCTGAGTCGCCGTCCGACCAGTCCGAGGTCACCCTCAAGGTCGGTGCCACCGGCTGGAAAGTCGAGGAGGCGGTCCTGAAGTTCGCCCACCTCGACGACACCCCCTACAACGTCAAGTGGAGCGTCTTCCAAGGAGGTGACCTCCAGCTCCAGGCGATCCGCGCCGGCGCCCTCGACGTGGCCTCCTCCAGCGAGATCCCGCCGATCTTCGCCGCCGCCGACGGCAAGCCGAACTTCAAGGTCGTCGCCGTCCAGCGCGGCGCCACGCTCAACCAGGAGGTCGTCGTCCCCAAGGGCTCGAAGGTGACCGACATCGCCGGGCTGAAGGGCAGGAAGGTCGGTTACGTCCAGAACACCACCGCCCACTACTTTCTCTACCAGTTGCTGAAGCAGGCGGGCCTGAAGTGGTCCGACGTCGACGCCAAGCCCCTGCTGCCCAACGACGGCCTCGCGGCCCTGAACGGCGGTGGCATCGACGCCTTCGCCTCCTACGGCACGTCGATCATCACCGCCCACCAGCAGGGCGCCGTCACGGTCGGCTCGGGCAAGGACATCCTGTCGGGCAACTTCCTGTGGACGGCGCGCGACAGCGTGCTGAAGAACCCGGCCCAGCGGGCGGCGACGGCCGATCTGATCGCCCGGATCACCCAGGCATACGCGTACGTCAGGGACGGCCGCGAGGCCGAGTTCGCGAAGATCATCTCGTCCAGCACCCACCAGCCCCTCGCCCAGGCGAAGAAGGACCTGGTCGACGCGCAGACCCAGCGTCCGACACAGGCGAGGACGGTCGGCGACGACACCGTCACCTCGCAGCAGAAGGTGGCCGATGTCTTCACCGAACTCGGCGCGCTCAAGGAGCACTTGGACGTGAAGTCGTTCTGGTCCACCGAGCTGAACACCGAACTGGCCGCCGACCTGAAGAGGACGCCGTGACCGCCCGCATCGCCGAACTGGCCGCCCACTACGACCGGTCGGGCGCGTTCCCCGCCGAGTCCCTCAGGGTCGCCCACGAGGCGGGCCTGCTCACCGCGACCATCGGCGAGCGGTACGGCGGCGGGGGCGCCGGAGTCGAGGAGACCGCGCGCATCCTGCACACCCTCGGCCAGGGCGATCCGTCCGTCGCCCTGATCGCCGCGATGACCCTCACCACCCACGGCCGGCAGTCCGTCCAGCCGCACTGGCCCGAGGAGTTGTACGCCCGGGTCGTCAAGGAGTCGTTCGTACGGCCCGTGCTCATCAACCACGCCCGGGTGGAACCCGAGTTGGGCTCCCCCGCCCGGGGCGGGCTGCCCGCGACCCGGGCCCGGCGGACCGAGGACGGCTGGTCGGTCAGCGGGACGAAGCGGTTCGTCACCGGCGCCGAGGGCCTGGACTGGTTCCTGGTGTGGGCCACGACCGACGAGCCGGAACCGCGCGTGGGCACCTTCCTGGTGCCGGGCGACTCCCCCGGTATCGAAGTCACCGGCCACTGGGACCAGTTGGGGCTGCGGGCGAGCGGCAGCCACGACGTGACGTTCCGGGACGTGGAGGTTCCGTACGAGCACGTCATCGGCCTCGCGCCGCACGGTCCGGCCGCCGAGCAGGACAACCGGGCGGGCGCATCGCTCCATCTGCCGCTCGCCGCGCTGTACTTGGGGGTCGCGCGGGCCGCGCAGGCGTACTTCCACACGTTCGCCCGGACACGGGTGCCCGCCAACCTCGGGCATCCGGTGGCCCGTACGGAACGGTTCCGCCGGACGGCCGGGGAGATCGAGGTGCTGCTCGCCGGGGCCGAGCAGCTGGTCTTCGGCGGCGCCGCCCGGGTCGACGCCGCCGATTCCTCGTACACCCCTGAACAGGCGCTGGGGGCAAGGGTGTTGGCGGACCGGCACGGGGTACGGGCGGTCGGGTTGGCCGTGCGGCTGCTCGGCAATCCTGGGCTGGCCCGGGGCAACCCCCTGGAGCGGCACTTCCGTGACATCCAGTGCGCACCCGTACACGCGCCGCAGGAGGACATCTCCCTGCTCGCGATCGGCACGAAGGCCCTGGAGGCGCAGGTCGCGCAGGCACCGGCCTCGGACGCGGAGGACCAGGACCGGTGACCGCCCCGACCACGACCACGACCGCGTCCGCCCAGCTCCTGGGCCTGCTCGCCCGCGATCTGCCGCCCGACCGGCTGGCCACCGACCCGGTGACGCTCGCCGCGCACGCCACCGACCGCTCCGGAACCCGGGCGCACGGCGGTCCGCTCGCCGTGGTGCACGTGCGGCGGACCGAGGACGTGACCGTGACCCTCCGGCACGCGCACGCCCTGCGCGTGCCGGTGGTGCCGCGTGGCGCGGGCACCGGGCTGTCGGGCGGCGCGACGGCCGACGAGGGCAGCCTCGTCCTCGACCTGTCGGGCATGAACCGCGTCCTGGAGCTGTCGGCGGACGACCAGCTCGCCGTCGTCGAACCCGGCGTGATCACCGCCGAGTTGGACCGCGCGGCCGGCGCGCACGGTCTGCGGTACGCGCCCGATCCGGCGAGCGCCGCGCTGTCGACGATCGGCGGGAACATCGCGACCAACGCGGGCGGGCTGCGCTGCGCCAAGTACGGCGTGACGCGGGACAGCCTGCTCGGCCTGGAGGCGGTGCTCGCGGACGGCACGGTGGTGCGCACCGGCCGCCGTACCGTCAAGGGCGTCACCGGCTACGACCTGACCGCGCTGCTCACCGGCTCGGAGGGCACCCTCGCGGTGATCACCTCGGCGACGCTGCGGCTGCGTCCGCTGCCGGCGGCCACGGCCACCCTCGCCGCGTACTTCCCGTCCTTCGAGGACGCCGCCGAGGCCTCGTACGCGATCGGCAGGGCCGGGGTGGTACCGGCGCTGGCGGAGCTGCTCGACGGGCCGGTGCTGGACGCCGTCGACCCGGCCCTGCGGGAGCGGGGCGCGGCGCTGCTGCTGGTGCAGTGCGACGGGGCGGGTGCGGGAGCGGAGGCCGACGCGGTCGCCGCTGTTCTCGCCGGGGCGGGGGCGACGTCGGTCGAGCGGACCGAGGACCCGGCCGAGGCCGAGGCCCTGCTCGCGGCCCGCCGGGGCGCCCTGCCCGCGCTGGAACGGCTGGGCCGTCCGCTGATCGAGGACATCGCCGTGCCCCGTTCCCGGCTCGCGGAGGCGGCCCGGGAGATCAGGGCCGTCTCGCGGCGCCACGACGTCCCGGTGTTCACCCTCGCTCACGCCGCCGACGGGAACCTGCACCCGATCATCGTGGTCGACCCGGCGCTGGACGGACTGCCGGAGGCGGCCTGGGAGGCGGCGGGCGAGATCTTCGCCCTCGCGCTGCGGCTCGGCGGAACGCTGACCGGCGAGCACGGAGTGGGGTTGCTGAAGCGGCAGTGGGTCGCCGACGAACTGGGGCCCGCCGCCCATGCGTTGCAGCGGCGCATCAAGGACGCGTTCGATCCGCGGGGCATCCTCAATCCCGGCAAGTCCCTGTAGCCGGGCTGGGGTTCAGTACTTGAACTGCCTGGCCAGCAGGGTGCGTACGCCCTCGGAGGTGACCGTCATCCCGTGCGGGGAGGCCGCGTCTATGGTGAGCGAGAGGTTGCCGGTGGGCCACTGTTCGGCGAGCGCGCCGAGCGGGATCAGACGGTAGCGGGAGACGGACGGCAGCAGTTCGGCCAGTTCGGGTTCCGAGGTGAACACGGGCACGGCTTCCCGGCCGTCCGCTTCCTCCAGGACGGGCAGTGCCACCGTCGAGGGGTCACCGGCGTCCACGTCGCTGACGTCGTCCGGCACCGGTACCAGCACGTCGCTCATCGCGAGGACGTCCAGCGCGGTCGGATCCTGGCTGTTGTCGGCGAGGGCGTCGAGCGCCCGCCTGGCCGGAGTGGCGGTGTGCCGACGTGCGGGTGTCTCCATGGTGGGTCCCCTGGTGGTGGCGGTCGGGTGGGCCGCCCGGGACACGACGGCCCGGGCATGGTGCCAGGGCGCATACCCGGCGGGGTCCCGGGCATGCGCTCCCACCCGAACGGGACCACTGGCGAGCACCCTCCATGGTGAAAACGGACCAGTAATGGTGACCCGCGCCCACGCGCGCGCCGGGGGCCCGTGCCTAGCGTGGGCACATGCCGATGCAACCCTGGTTCCCCGATGCCAAGCTGGGCATCTTCATCCACTACGGCATCTACGCCGTGGACGGCTGGGCCGAGTCCTGGTCCTTCTACACGGGCGATGTCTCGCACGAGAAGTACATGAAACAGCTCGACCGTTTCACCGCCTCGCGCTACGACCCCCGGGCCTGGGCGGAGCTGTTCGCCCGCGTCGGCGCCCAGTACGCGGTCCTCACCACCAAGCACCACGACGGCGTGGCCCTGTGGGACACCGACCACCGCAACCTGGACGTGGTCCGGGACACCCCGGCGGGCCGTGACCTGGTCAGCGGCTTCGTGGACGCGCTGCGGGAGCGGAACCTCAAGGTCGGCCTGTACTACTCGCACTCCGACTGGAACCACCCCGACTACGCGAGCGAACGCCACCCCGGCCCGCACATCGTCGAGCCCAACGACTACTCCCACGCCCGTCCCGGCGAACAGGACCCCGCGGCCTGGGCGCGCTATCTCGCCTACCGCGACGGCCAGGTGGGCGAGTTGGTCGAGCGTTTCCGCCCGGACGTCCTCTGGTTCGACGGCGAGTGGGAGCGCACCGAGGAGCAGTGGCGGATGCGGGAGCTGTCCGAGCTGATCCTCGCGGGCAACCCGGAGACGATCCTGAACGCCCGCATGCTCAGCTACGGCGACTACGCCACGCCCGAGCAGGGCGTTCCGCTGATCGCCCCGGACGGCCCGTGGGAGCTGTGCCTGACGATCAACGACTCGTGGAGCTACCGGGCCACGGACCGCGATTTCAAGTCGGTGCGCCAGCTGGTGCGTTACTTCACGGAGACGATCGGCATGGGCGGCAATCTGCTGCTCGGGGCCGGCCCGAGGGAGGACGGCACGATTCCGGCGGAGCAGGTCGAGCGGCTGGAAGGTCTCGGCGCGTGGGTCACCAAGCACGCCGAGGCTGTGTACGGCACGGTCGCGGGCCTGCCGGCCGGGCACCACTACGGGCCGAGCACACTCTCCGCCGACCGGCGCACCCTGTACCTGATCTGCTTCGACGCGCCCCGCGAGGCCGTGTCGATCAGGGGCCTGCGCAACGCGGTCCGGCGTGTCTCGGTGGTCGGCACGGGCACCGAGCTGGGCCACCACGTCACCGGCGGTCTGGGCAAGGTGCCGGGCGTGACCTGGATCGACGCGCCCGGGGCGGCCGACCTCGACGAGTACGCGACCGTCCTGGCCGTGGAACTCGACGGTGAGCTGGACCTCTACCGGGGCGCGGGCCGCGACTGACAGGGCGGGCCGGTCTCCGCCGACCCATCGCCAACAGCACGTCGACTCCATCACACGACATGACATCCAAGACAGGAGTTCGAACGAACACCCTCCTGGGCGGACCGGCCGCCAACGGCGCCATGAGGAGGGCGACATGGGGAATCTCTTCAGGACACTGCTCAGACAACTCGACAGCAACGCACGACACGCCACCGGGGTCTACCGGCGTGAGGTCGCCGAGTACGAGGTGCTGGAGCGGGACGTGCGCGCACGCGCGGAAGCCCTTGAGTACTCCGTGTGGTTACGGCGCAAGACCATCGACCTGGCGGACAAGGAACAGCCTCTGAGCGCCGACGATCTCGCGCTGATGGCCTCGGTGGGCGAACAGCGTGCCGGAATGGGCCTGTCCTTGCCCGGACACCAGCAACTGGTCGTCGCACACACCCGGTTGCTGCTGCGCGAGATCGACCAGGCGACCGGCCCCGGCGACGGTGACGACCTCATGCGCCTGATGCGCTGGTTCGGCCCGCAGGGCACCCGCGGCGGCGAGGCCTACCTGTCGGGGTACGTGGCGGGGCAGCGACGCCGTATGTCCCTGGCCGGCCGGGTCGGGATGCTGGCGGAGGCGCTGCTGGCCGACGATCCGGCCGCGTCGGGCCTGGCGTCCGGGGTCGGGATGCGCGTGCACCCGCGCTATCGGGTCACCGTGATCCGCGTGCCCGGGCGGCAGCGGCCCCCGAAGGCCCGCCGCGAGGAGATCACCGAGACCCTGCTGCGCCGCCGTCAGGTACCGGTCCTGTGGCACGACCCCGCGGAACTGGTGGCCCTGACACCCGAGCACACCGGTGAGCCGGCCGACGCGGCGACGACACCGACCGGGCAGGAACGCGCGCAGTCCGTCGTCCAGGACATCACGGCGGCCGTGGGCGGCACCTGCGCGATCGGTACGAGTGTCGGCGCGACCGGTGCGCTGGCCGCTGTCCTCGCCCAGGCGCGGCGGGTGAGCCGGGTCGCGCCGATGAAGTCCGGGCAGCAGCATCTGCACACCATGGCCGACGTCTTCGTCGAACTGGGGGTCACCCGGCTGCCGGAGGTCGACGACTGGCTGCGCGACATCGACAGGAACCTGTCCCGGGGCCCCGATCTCGTCGCCACGCTGGACAGGTACTACCAGCTCGACATGGACCGGGCGCGCACGGCGACGGCCCTGAACGTCCATCCCCGCACGCTCGACTACCGCCTGCGGCGCGCGCACGAACTCACCGGCATCCATCCGGGCTCCACTCGCGGCGTACGCGTCCTCAGCGCCGTCGTGACCCGCTCGCTCGCCCGGGGCTGAAGGGGACAACCCGCTCGCAGAGGGCCCGCCGGACGTCCGGCGGGCCACTCACCCCGCGGTCGCCGCCCGGCTCACTCGAAACTGGCGAAACCCGTGGTGTCGAACCAGGTGGGCGCCTCGGCATCGGACATCGCCTGCTTGATCCGGAAGAGCGAGAACTCGTTCAGTTCCGGCAGCGCGTCCACCGCGAACCACGCGACGTCCAGGGACTCGTCGTCGTTCACCCGGGCCTCCCCGCCGACGGCACGGCAGCGGAAGGTGATGTCCATGTACTGGCAGACGTCACCGTTCTCGTACGTCACCGGCTCGAGGGCCTGGACGAGCACGACCCGCTCGGGCACGCACCGGACCGCCGTCTCCTCGTAGACCTCCCGCACCGCGCAGGCCGCCGGCTGCTCACCCGGGTCCGGAATGCCGCCGACCAACGACCACTTGCGGGTGTCGGTACGGCGGCCCAGGAGCACTCTGCCCTCGTCGTCGAAGACGAGGGCGGTGACACCGGGGAGCCAGAGCAACTGGTGGCCGGCGGAGGCACGGACAGTGCTGATGAAGTCAGGAGTAGCCATGACCCGACCCTAACGGGCCGGTCAGGTCACCCTTGTCGATCACGGGGGCGTGGCACCGGCGTACGGCTACACGCCACCGGCGCGCCGCCCGCGCATCCCGGCGCCGATCGCCCAGCCGAGACCGCCTGCGGCGACCAGGACGAGGAGCATCTCGGGCAGGATGCCGAGCTCGGTGGCGGGTGTCTTCGAGGAGCGCAGCGGCACCTTCTGGACGAGGTGGTCGGCCACGAACATGCCGGTCTTCTGGGTGATCCGCCCGTCCGGCATGATGATCGCGCTGACGCCGCTCGTCACCGGGACCGTGACGGTCCGGCTGTGCTCGACCGCGCGGATACGGGACATCGCGAGCTGCTGGTAGGTCATCTCGCTGCGGTCGAACGTGGCGTTGTTGCTCGGCACGGAGATCATCTGGGCGCCGTGGGTGACGGTGTCGCGGACCGCCCAGTCGAAGGCGGCCTCGTAGCAGGTGGCGAGGCCGACCTTGGCGCCGTCCATGGTGAAGACGCCCGGCTTGCTGCCCCGGCTGAAGTCCTGGTGGACCATGGTGGTCCAGTTCTTGTTGATGTGCTCGAGCAGCGAGCGCAGCGGGAGGTACTCACCGAAGGGCTGGACCTGCCGCTTGTCGTACGTGTCGGTGGGCCCCTTCGCCGGGTCCCACAGGATCTGCTCGTTGTAGAGCTTGCCGTCCCGTTGGACGACCCCGCCGACCGAGATGGGCACACCGACCGCCTGGGCCGCGCCCTCGATGACCGCGGCGGCGTCGGGGTCGGCGAACGGGTCGACGTCGGAGGAGTTCTCCGGCCACAGCACGAAGTCGGGCCGGGCCACCTTGCCGGCCTTGACATCGGCGGCCAGCCGCAGGGTCTCCCGCGCGTGGTAGTTGAGTACAGCCTGCCGCTGGGCGTTGAAGTCGAGGCCCGCGCGGGGCACGTTGCCCTGGATGAGGGCGACGGTCGCGGTGCCGTTCTCGGCCTTGTCGCTCACCAGCGTCCGTGCGGCGAGGGCGCCCACCACGGGGACGGCCACGCTCAGCGCGGCGACGACCGCAGCGATGCGGGGCACGACGCCGGTACGGCGCCACTCGATCACCTGCCGGACGATTTCGTACAGTCCGAAGCCGCACAGGACGACCGCGAAGCCGAGTACCGGGGTGCCGCCCAGCGCGGCGAGCGGCAGGAAGACGCCGTCCGCCTGGCCGAAGGCGATCTTGCCCCAGGGGAAGCCGCGGAAGGGCACACGCGCGCGTGCGGCCTCGCCCGCGATCCACACGGCCGCGGCCCACAGCGGCCACCCGGGCAGCTTCGACACGGCGGCGATGCCCACGCCGACCAGCGCGATGAAGACCGCCTCGACGGCGACCAGCGCCAGCCACGGTCCGGAGCCCACCTCCACCCCGGTCCACACCAGCAGCGGCAGCAGGAAACCGAGCCCGAACAGGTAGCCGAGCCCGAGTCCCGCCTTCCACGACCGGCCGCGCAGCACCCAGCCGAAGAGTCCGAAGGCGGGCAGCGCGAGCCACCACAGGGTGCGCGGCGGGAAGCTGACGTACAGCAGCACTCCGGCGAGCGCGGCGGTGGCGGCCGGCCAGAGGCGCAGCAGCCGCGCGCGGCGCGAAGCGGGCGCGAGCTGCGGTTCGAGCTGGTCCGGCTCGTCTATGGAGGGAGCGGTGGCGGTCACTCCGGGAGTGTACGGCGCCCGGCCCGGACGCCGACAGCACGGTCCGGCGGTACCGGTGGGCCCGCACGGCCTCACCTGCCGCATCGTTTCTGCGCAACTCGTCCACAAATCGCCCACCAGCCGTTACGGTGTGCCGGAGCCTCTGACGTGCGCGCCGGCGACGGCCCCGTACGGTCGGGGCCCGTCACAGGTCGGGGGGCGACGGGTTGGGATCCACGGGGATGACATCGGCGACGGACGCGCCGTCGGACGGGGAGAGACGCAACGTTTCCGACGCGGCGGGCGTCGTCGTGCTGGGCGCCTGTGCCGTCTGGTCGCTGATCACGGCTGCCGCCCACGACGGCCGCCCCGAGGGCGTGCTGCTTGCGGTGCTCGCGGTGGCCGCCGGTTACGCGGCGGGCCGGATCTGCGGAGCGCTGATGCCCGTCGCCGCCCCCTGTACGGCGGCGGTGGCCGGGCTGGGTCTCGCGGTGGCCGCCCCGCACGCGCTGCCGGGGCCGCGGATCGCCACCCCGGTCGGGCATCTCGGTGCGGTGGCCGCTCTGCTGGCCCTGGCCACGGGCGCCGCCTGCTGTGCCGCCTGGACGGCCCGGTCGCGGTCGCTGCGGCTGGCGCTGCGCGCACTGGCCGCCTCGGTGACGGTGGCGTCGGCAATTCTCGGCTCGGTGGCCGGCTTCGCCCTCTGCGCCGGCGTCCTGCTCTGTTCACTGGCCGCCGGCCACATGCCGCGCCGGGGCGTGGGCCTCGCGGGGCTGGCCCTCACGGCGGCCCTGCTGACCGGGACGGCGTGGGCGGTCGCCGAGAAGGCGCTGCCGGACGGGCTGTCCGACTCGCTGGAGGGCCAGCTGACCGGGAACCGGGTCCAGCTGTGGCGCGACGCCCTGACGATGGCGCACCGGGACCCGGCGGCGGGGGTGGGGCCCGGCAGGTTCTCGGAACTCAGCGAGACGGCGGCACTGTCGCTGCCGGCCGAGGCGAGACCGCACTCCGCGCCGCTCCAGCAGGCGGCCGAGCAGGGCGTGGTCGGTGTACTCCTGCTGGCGGCGGTCTTCTGCTGGGTGCTGTACACCCTGTGGCGCACTCCGCGCTCCACCGCCGTCGCGCTGACCGCGGGAGCGGCCCTGACGGCTCTGGCGGCCCTCGCGACGGTCGGCAATGTGCTGAGCTTCACCACGGTGACCGTGGGCGCGGGCCTGCTGGCCGGCCTGGCCACGGCCCGTCCGCTCGGCTACGAGACACCGGACGCGGCGACACCACGCGCGCGGGAGCAGCGGGAACGCCGGTGAGCCGGCCGCTAGGGCCTGTTCCAGGTTTCCCGTCTGCCCCGCGACGCCCTCCGGGCGGACGACGGGAAACCTGGAACAGGCCCTAGAGCGACTCGACGTCAGCGCGTCGCCCCGGTGGCGCCCCGCAGTCGGTCCCTGATGACGCGTACGGCCGCCTCCGCGTTGTCCACCGTGATCGTGAACGTGTGCCCGTCCCCGAGGCGCAGCACCACGCCCTCGCCCCGGCGGACGACGACCGCGGTGCCCTGGTGGGGCCGCCAGCGATAACCCCAACCGCCCCACTGGCGCGGGGTGACCCTGGCCACGAACTCCGCGCCGACGATCTGGGAAAGCGGAATCCGGCGGCGCGGCAGGCCGATGTGGCCGCAGCGCACCTCGAGGGTGTCCCTGTCGACCTTCACGGCGACATGCACGAACGCGATGGTGCCGAAGAGGACTAGCAGCCCGGCCGCGATACATCCCACGACGGACATGACGAGCGGTGCGCCGGACGTCCACGCCGAGTCGATCGCCAGCTCGATACCGAGTGCCATGAAGGCGCAGCCACCGAGCGCCAGCAGCCACTGGGCACGGTTGGTCGCCCGGCCTGTCCAGATCTCGGTCGGCACGGGCTCGCCGGTCTCGCCGGCTTCGACGTGCTCGCTGTGGGGGTCGTCCCTCATATGTTTGAGAGTACTCAGCTTCCGCTGCGCGGGCAGCGGGTTGCGGAGGGTGACTGCTCCGGTCAGCGGACGGGGGTGACCGTCTGCAGCAGTCGGCCCTCCTCGTAGGCGAGCGCGGGCGTGGGCAGCGGGCTCACGGTGCCGTTCAGCAGTGCGGTGAGGGTGCCGTCCGGTGACGCCTCGGGCATTGCCTGCGCGCCGAGCCTGCGGAGCGTCTGGGCGGCCACCGCGCCGGCCGAGCCGTGCAGGACGAGCGGCGGGCGGTCGGGCCGCTGGACGGCCGCGCGGATGCGCTCGGCGACGAGTTCGTAATGGGTGCAGCCCAGGACGACGGTCGTCACCTCGTCGGGGGTGAGGGCGGCCGCGGCCGCGATGGCGTCGGCGATCGCCTTCTCGTCCGCGTGTTCGACGGCTTCGGCCAGTCCCCAGCAGGGCACCTCGGTGACCGCGACGCCCTCGGCGAAGTTCCGGATGAGGCCCTGCTGATAGGGGCTGCCGGTGGTCGCGGGGGTCGCCCAGATGGCGAGGGGCCCGCCGCCCGCGGCGGCCGGTTTGATCGCCGGGACCGTCCCGATGACCGGCAGCGCCGGCTCGAGGCGGGCGCGCAGGGCGGTCAGGGCGTGCACGGTCGCGGTGTTGCAGCCGACAATGAGGGCGTCGGGCCGCTGCGCGGCGGCGGCCTCGGCGACGGCCAGGGCGCGCTCAGTGAGGTCCTGCGGGGTGCGCGGACCCCACGGCATGCCCGCGGGGTCCAGGGAGAGCACGAGATCCGCGTCCGGCCGCAGCCGCCGTACCGCCGCGGCCGCCGGCAGAAGTCCGATTCCGGAGTCCATCAGCGCGATCTTCACCCGGTCACTATAAACGGGGTCCCCCTACGGGCCTCGGGGGTGGGGCAGACTGCGGCGGGTGAACGCCGTTGTGTGGATCGCCGTCGGATCACTCGCCGCCTGGCTGTGGCTGCTGCTGTGCCAGGGCTTCTTCTGGCGTACGGACGTCAGACTGCCGTCCTACGACGGGGAGCCGGAGTCCTGGCCGTCCGTCTGTGTCGTCGTGCCCGCGCGCGACGAGGCGGCCGTACTGCCCGCGAGCCTGCCGTCGCTGCTCGCCCAGGACTATCCGGGACGGGCGGAGGTCTTCCTGGTCGACGACGGCAGTTCGGACGGCACCGGGGAGCTGGCCCGGGAGCTCGGGCGACACCAGGGCGGGCTCCCGCTGACCGTGGACTCGCCCGGTGAACCGCCGGCGGGCTGGACGGGCAAGCTGTGGGCCGTACGCCACGGCATCGGGCTGGCACGCGCGCGTGGACCCGAGTTCCTGCTGCTGACGGACGCGGACATCGCCCACACGCCGGACAGCCTGCGGACGCTGGTGGCGGCGGCTCGGGGCGGCGGTTACGACGCCGTGTCGCTGATGGCCCGGCTGCGGGTGGAGAGCGTCTGGGAGCGGCTCGTCGTGCCGGCCTTCGTGTACTTCTTCGCGCAGCTCTATCCCTTCCGCCGGATCGGGAAGAGGGGCACGCGGACGGCGGCCGCCGCGGGTGGATGCGTGCTGCTGCGGACGGAGGCGGCCGAGCGGGCCCGGATCCCGGACGCCATCCGGCACGCCGTCATCGACGACGTGGCCCTCGCGCGGGCCGTCAAGGGCGGCGGTGGCCATATCTGGCTGGGGCTCGCCGAGCGCGTGGACAGCGTGCGGCCCTACCCCCGGCTGCACGACCTGTGGCGGATGGTCTCGCGCAGCGCGTACGCGCAGTTGCGCCACAGTCCGCTGCTGCTGCTCGGCACGGTGCTCGGCCTCGCCCTGGTCTACCTGGTCCCGCCGTTCGCCCTGCTCACCGGCCTCGCCACCGGGACGCCCCCGGCCGCGGTGTGCGGCGGCCTCGCGTGGCTGGTGATGGCGGGGACGTACGCCCCGATGCTGCGTTACTACGGGCAGCGGCTGTGGCTCGCGCTGCTGCTGCCCTTCACCGCGTTCCTGTATCTCCTCATGACGGTCGACTCGGCGGTGCAGCACTACCGGGGGCGGGGCGCCGCCTGGAAGGGACGGACGTACACCCGTCCCGAACCCGCCGCGGAGGAGAGCTGATCCGCCGCGTCATTTGCGGCCGGGGGTCCAGTTCATGCCCCAACCGTAGGCGTGGTCGACGGTCCGCTGCGGGCTCACCCCGCGCTCCGGGACGAGATAGCGGGCCTCGCGCTGGACGATGAGATCGCCCCCGTTGTTGGTGATGAGGGCGAGCGCGCACACCGTGGAGGGCACCGTGCACTCGTCGAGCGAGAAGTCGACCGGCGCGCCGTTCGCCGGGGTCAGGGTGACCGTGGCGTGCAGATCGGCGAAGGAACGCGCCCCCGCGTAGATGGTCACGAAGACCAGGATGCGCCGGAAGGCCTGCTTGCGGTCCAGGTTGACGGTGAGGTTCTCGCCGCTCGACACGGCCCCGGTGCGGTCGTCGCCGTCGAGATGGATGTACGGCGGCTGGTGCAGCGCCCCGAAGGCGTTGCCCAGGGACTGTACGACGCCCTTGCTGCCGTCGGAGAGCTCGAACAGGGCGCACAGGTCGAGGTCGAGGTCGGAGTGCTGGGCGACGGCGCGGCCGAGTTTGCTGCCCCACCCCGAGAACTGCTTGTGCACCTGCCAGTTGAGGTTGACGCGCAGGGCGCCCGAGGTGCCGCCCTGCTTGGTGAGCGAGACGGACGGGGCCTCCTTGGTGAGCGTCACCTTGGTCAGCCGTACCGGCGTCGCCGGAGGTGCGGGCGGGGGCGCGGTCACGGGCCGTGCGGGCGCCGGGGACAGGGGCGCCGGGGGTGCGGGTGTGGCCGGGGCGGTTGCGGGGACGGCGGTCTGCGGGGCGGGCGCGTGCTGGGGCTCGTCCACGGTGATGCCGAAGTCCGTGGCCAGGCCCTCCAGCCCGCTGCTGTAGCCCTGTCCGACCGCGCGGAACTTCCACGCGCCCTGACGGCGGTAGAACTCGCCGAGCACGAAAGCGGTTTCGACACTGGCGCCCGCGTTGTCGAAGCGGGCGACGACCGTGCCCTGCGCCGCGTCACGGACCTCGATGTACAGGTCGGGGACCTGGCCGAACGTTCCTCCGTCGGCGGAGGCCGCGAGGACCACGGTCTCGACCGTCGGCTCCACGCGCGCGAGGTCGACGAGAAGGGTGTCCGTCACCCGGCCTCCCGCGTCCCGTTTGCCCTCGTGCCGGACCGCGCCGGAGGAGTGCACGGGCTGGTTGTAGAAGACGAAGTCGCTGTCGGAACGCACCTTTCCGGCGACCAGCAGCAGCGCGGAGGCGTCCGCGTCGGGCACGCCCGGACCGGAACGCCAGCCCAGTTCGACCCGGAGTGCGGTTGTCGGTACCGGAGTGTTGGATCCCTTGGACATTGACATGGCTGCCCCCATCTCTGCCGGCCTCGCGAGACAACCTATTCTCCCGGGCCCGCGGCCTCCTGTTGAACTCCCTTGCCGGACGCGGGAAGAACGCGGGGCGACCCGTCGGTAACCCGCCTGGAACCTGGCCTTTACCTGATCTCAGCATGCCGGGGTGCCCCTTTTTGGCAAGTTCGCTCGCATTGGGGGTCCCAAGTCACCGCCGACACGGAAAACAACCCTCTTATCGGTCTCCCCAACCAGCTCATCGTGGGCTTAACTTATGTGCCATGACCTCCCCCCGCTCCACCTACGGCGGCGGCTACTACTCCGCCTTCCCGGACACTCCGATCTACGACTCGCTCGTCGCCGAGCGGGGCACTCCTCAGATCGCCCCGATCCGGGTCCCCGCCGCGTACGACACGGGCAGCAGCAACCTGCCCGCGCTGCCGTCGGCGCTCCCCGCACTGCCGGCCGGGCCCTCCCAGCAGGCTCCCTCCTACGGCTACCCGCAGGCGCAGCAGCCCTCGCCGCTGCAGCAGGCGCCCGCCGCCTACATTCCGCAGCAGGTACCGCCGCGTGGTTACCCCGGCGGCCAGCCGATGCAGCAGCAGCGCCCGGCGCCCATGGCCACCGGTTACGAGGCGATGCGTCCTGCGGCCCCCCGGCCCGCGCAGCCGCAGTACCAGGATCCGTACAACAACCAGCAGCAGCAGTACCGCGGGTACTGATACCACCCCGGAATGTCCGTGCCTGCTGGCACGATGGCGGTATGGGGAATGCGGAACTGCACTCGATTCACATCCATCCGGTCAAGGCGTTCCGGGGCCAGGCGCCCCGGCAGGCCGTGGTGGAGCCCTGGGGGCTGGCCGGAGACCGACGCTGGGTTCTGATTGACGCCGGGGGAAAGGTCGTCACACAGCGCCAGCACCCGCGCCTGGCGCAGGCCGCCGCCGAACTGCTGCCCGACGGCGCGATCCGGCTGTCCGCGCCCGGTCGCGCGCCCCTGGCCGTGCCCGTCCCGGAGGTGACGGGCACGACGACGGTGGACATCTTCGGCACCAAGGTGCAGGCGGTGCTCGCGGGCGACGAAGCACACGACTGGTGCGGCGGATATCTCGGTGAGGACGTCCGCCTTCTGCACATGGACGATCCGGGCACGCGTCGCGCGATCGACCCCGAGTTCGCGTCGCCCGGCGAGACCGTGAGTTTCGCCGACGGCTTCCCGCTGCTGCTCACCACGCTCGGGTCGCTCGACGCCCTCAACTCGCTGATCGCGCAAGGGGATCGCGCTCAGGAGGGCCCGCTGCCGATGAACCGCTTCCGGCCCAACGTGGTGATCTCGGGGACGGCCGCCTGGGCCGAGGACGACTGGTCCCGGATCGCCATCGGCGAGGTCTCCTTCCGCGTGGCCAAGATGTGCGGGCGGTGCGTGGTGACCACCACCGACCAGGAGACCTCCGAACGCGGCCGGGAACCGCTGCGCACGCTCGGGCGCCATCGCCGCATCGACAACCAGTTGATCTTCGGCCAGAACCTGGTGCCCGAGACTCCCGGCACGATCAGCGTGGGCGATCCGCTGAGGATCCTCGGCTAGGGGGATTGGTCCCGTGAGCGGGAACACCGGCACCTGGGTCGGCCGTTGGGTCTGTGAGAAGTGCATGAGACGGCCGGCGGGTGCGGGAAGGGGGTGCGGCTGTGCGGGTGATCGGCGGACTCTGGCGCTGGCGGCACAATCCGCTGCGCCGCGCGACCGACCTGGCGGAGGCCTGGGTGGCGCTCGTGGCCCTGTTGCTGATCCTCGTCGCCGCGCCCCTGATCGGCCTCCTGATCGGCGGTGTCGCCCAGGACGCGCTGCAACAGGCCGTACGGGACCAGCGGGCGGCCCGCCACGTCGTGACGGCCACGGTGGTCAAGAAGCTCCCCCGCTCCCCTCTGGAGCCCGACCCCGAGTCGGCGGCCGCCCGGGAGGCCAGAAGCCGCGTGGAGGCCGACTGGACGGGGCCGGACGGCACCTCGCAGCACGGCAAGGTCATGGCGAGCCTCAAATCCCCGCATCCCGGCGACCACTTCACCCTGTGGACGGACGAACACGGGCGAATAGCCGCCCGCCCGCTGGACACCGCCACCGCGACGACACACGCCGTCCTGGCCGGATTCGGTGCGGCCGTCCTGTCGGCCGGATTCGTCGAGGGCGGCCGGCGCCTGATCGTCTGGCGCATGGTCCGTCGCCGGTACGCCCGCCTGGACCGGGCCTGGGAGCGGGCCGGACCCGACTGGGGCCGGACCGGGACCGGCAGTTGACCGCGTTCCCGCTCTGGTCAACCCACCGTGCCCGCGCACGCTACGGTGGACCGGCCGACATCGTTCGGCACCTTCCGCGACTTACCGCGTTCCACGAGGTGGGGGCACAGCAGCGCCATGGCACAGGGCACGGTCCAGGTGACGCACACCGGCACATCGAGGTGGCGGCGCCGCACGGGTGAGTACGTATCGCTCGCCGCCGCCCTGGAGGCCGCGGCGGACGGCGACGTCCTCACCGTCGCCCCCGGGACCTACCGGGAGAACCTCGTCGTCGAACGGGCGGTGACGCTGCGCGGCCCGGAGGGCTCCCCCGGCTCGGTGCGCATCGCGCCCGTCGACGGTGTGCCGCTGACGGTGCGCGCCTCCGCGGTGGTCCAGGATCTGCATGTCGAGGGCCAGGACTCCACCTCGGCCGCCGTGCTCGTCGAGGAGGGCACACCGGAACTGCTCGATATGCGGATCGTCACCCGGTCCGCCGCCGGCATCGAGGTGCGCGGCGGCGCGCGCCCGACGGTGCGGCGCTGCACGGTCGACAACCCGGCGGGCGCCGGCATCGCCGTACTGGACGACGCGGGCGGGGTGTTCGAGGAGTGCGAGGTCGTCGCGGCCGGACAGGCGGGGGTGGCCGTGCGAGACGGCGGTCATCCGCGTCTGGAGCGCTGCCGGGTGCACCACGCCTCGGGCGTCGGTCTGTCGGTCTCGGGCGAGAACTCGGCGCTGGAAGCGGTCGGTTGCGAGGTCTACGAGGTCAAGGGCAGCGGCGTCCAGATCACCGGCCGGGCCACCGCCTTCCTCACCGACTGCGATGTGCACCGGACGTCCGCGGACGGCGTGACGCTCGACACTGACGCCGTGCTGACGCTCGCCGACTGCCGTATCCACGACATCCCGGAGAACGCGGTCGATCTGCGGTCCCGCTCGGTGCTCACGCTGACCCGTACGACGGTGCGTCAGTTCGGGCGCAACGGGCTGTCGGTGTGGGACCCGGGCACGCGGGTGGACGCCAACCAGTGCGAGATCTTCGACAGCACCGGCGACTACCCGGCGGTGTGGATCAGCGACGGGGCCACGGCGGTGCTCGAGTCCTGCCGGGTGCACGATGTGCCGGACGCGCTGTTCGTGCTCGACCGGGGCTCTCGCGCGGACGTCATCGACAGCGACCTCTCGCAGGTGCGCAACACGGCCGTGTCGGTCAGTGACGGCGCGACGGCGCAGCTCGACGACTGCAGGATCCGGGACGCGGCGACGGGAGCCTGGTTCCGTGACCACGGCAGCGGCGGCACGCTCAACGGCTGCACGGTGGTCGGCACCCAGACGGGCGTGATCGTCACGAAGGGCGCCGATCCCACCATCGAGCGCTGCACGGTCGACTCCCCCACCGAGGCGGGCTTCTATGTGTCCGCGGGCGGCCGGGGCAGCTTCCTGCACTGCCGGGTGACGGGCAGTGAGGGGTACGGCTTCCATGTCATAGACGGCTGCCGTGCGACGCTGACGAAGTGCCGTACGGAGCGGTGCGCTCGCGGCGGCTACGAGTTCGCCGACGGCGGCTCGGGCACGACTTCGGGCGGGGGTCCGGTCGTCGAGGACTGCACCAGCGACGAGAGCGCCGCGCTGCGGACGCCCCCGCTGCCGGACACGGCCGTACAGACGATGGCGGTCCAGTCCCCGGGGCTGCTGGGTTCGATTCCGGGCCAGCGCGCCACCGAGCCGGAGCCGGCGGCGGCCGCCCCGGACCCGGAGGTGGCCGCGCGGTCCTCGAAGGACGTCCTCGGTGAACTCGACACGCTGGTGGGCCTGGAGAGCGTCAAGCGCGAGGTGCGGGCCCTGACCGACATGATCGAGGTCGGCCGGCGCCGGCAGCAGGCGGGCCTCAAGGCGGCCTCGGCCCGACGCCATCTGGTGTTCACGGGCTCCCCCGGTACCGGCAAGACGACGGTCGCCCGGCTCTACGGCGAGATCCTGGCCGCGCTGGGCGTCCTGGAGAAGGGCCATCTCGTCGAGGTGTCCCGGGTGGACCTGGTCGGCGAGCACATCGGTTCCACGGCGATCCGCACCCAGGAGGCCTTCGACCGGGCGCGCGGCGGTGTGCTGTTCATCGACGAGGCGTACGCGCTGTCCCCTGAGGACTCCGGCCGTGACTTCGGCAAGGAGGCCATCGACACGCTGGTGAAGCTGATGGAGGACCACCGGGAGGCCGTGGTGGTGATCGTCGCGGGCTACACGGCCGAGATGGAGCGCTTCCTGTCGGTCAACCCCGGGGTCGCCTCCCGTTTCTCGCGGACCATCACCTTCGGTGACTACGGCGCCGAGGAACTGCTGCGGATCGTGGAGCAGCAGGCGGAGGAGCACGAGTACCGGCTCGGCCCCGGCTCCTCCGAGGCCCTGCTGAAGTATTTCGAGGAGATCCCCAAGGGGGCGACGTTCGGCAACGGCCGTACGGCGCGGCAGACGTTCGAGGCGATGGTCGAGCGGCACGCGGGCCGGGTCGCCCAGCACGCCGAGCCGAGCACGGACGACCTGACCCTCCTCTACCCGGAGGACCTGCCCGAGCTGCCCTGAGCCCCGTCCCCGGGCCGCGGCCCGGGGACCGCCTCGCGGGGCCGCAGCCGGGCCAGCAGCTCCTCGCGTTCCTCGGCGAAGGCCGGGTCGGCCTGGTAGTCGGAGTGGCCGAGGATCGGCGAGGGCAGCGGATGCTCCTTGTCGCGGCCGTGGGCGAGCGGGTCCTTGAGCGGCGCGCGGTCCACCTCGGGGCCGCAGTCGCCCGGCAGGTGGACGGGGCCGCCGATGGGGTCGGTGAGCCGGTACAGATTGCGCCAGCAGGCCACGTCGTGGTGCAGCGAGGTGAGCGCGGCGGGCCCGAAGTGGGCGGGGAACCAGCGCCCGTACAGGCGCTCCAGCGGTGAGCCGTAGGTCAGCAGCGCGACGCGCGCCCGCACGGACGGCTCCAGCTGCCAGGCGGCGGCTGCCGCGAGGACGCTGCCCTGGGAGTGGCCGGAGATGACCAGACGGCCGCCGGTGGCCTCGGTCCAGGTGGCCATCCGCCAGGTCAGGTCGGGCACGGCACGCTCGGCGTAGCAGGGCGGCGCGAAGGGGTGGGAGGCACGCGGCCAGAAGGTTCCGACGTCCCACAGGATGCCGATGGTGCGGCGCGCGGCCTGGTCCTTGTAGGCGCGCCGCCCCCAGGTGACGAACAGCAGGAAGCCGAATCCGATCAGCCAGGAGCCGAGGGCCTGGGCGGTCTCGGCGGCGCCCTGGACGAGCCCGTAGGAGGACTGTGAGGCCTCTCCCGGTGTGTCGTCGGTGAGCTGCGCTCCGGCGAGCGCGGTGGCGCCCAGGAGGAGTGTCGCGGCGGAGGTGATGCCGAGGATGCGTGGTGCCCGGTCGGTGAGGGCGGCCATCGCGCGCATGCTCGCGATCCGGCGGGTGCGCGCGGCGTCCATGGGCGCGCCGGAAGCGTCCGTGTAGTCCTGCTCCACGGCGGCCAGCTCGGCGCGGCGCAGGTGCAGGGTGCGCCGGGCCAGCCAGCCGATCAGGCCGAGGACGACCAGGATGACGGCCGGGATGACGGACGCCTGCCAGGTCAGCAGGACGGGCGGGCCCTCGATGGTGCCGCCGGTGCCGTCCAGCCAGTCGGCGACGCGCTGGGACACACCGCCGGACATCACACCGCCCAGCGCGCAGGCGAGCGTCGCCACGGCGGGCCCGGCCAGGCCGCGCATGGCGGCGCGCGGGTCGGGGTGGGCGCGGTACAGCAGGTGGGCGACGACGGCCAGGACGACGACGATGAGTCCCTGGAGGAGGGCGAGGATGCCAAAGGTCGTGTCGCCCGGAAGCCGCCCCGCCGATTCCCATCCGGGTCGGGACCAGCAGGCGTACACGGCCGTCAGGAGCAGCAGGGCGAGCGCGCCGCCCGGCAGGAGACGGACGAGGCGGGCGTCCAGCGCCTGGTCCAGGCGTCTCTCGCTGCGTCCCCGGCGGCACACCACCCACACCACGGCGACGGCACCGGCGGCCAGCGCCACGTACAGGAGCCCGGCGAGGGTCGCCAGGGTCGCCGATCCGCCGGGTTCGCGGTCGTGCCGGGCGGCGGCGGAGCCCAGGGCGGCGGCGACCGTCAGCAGGCCGGCCGCGGTGTGCGCGGCGCGCAGCCGGGCGACCAGTCGCCGTCCGTACCAGAACCCGGGCCGCCCCAGCGCGGTACGGATGTTCTCGTCGGCGGGCTCGGGGGCGTGGGCCGGAGGTCGCTGGGACTCGTAGGCCCGCCAGGTGCGGCGGGAGAGGAACCACAGCAGGCCGGTGAGGGCGGCGGGCACCACGGCGGCCAGGGCGAGGCGGCGGCCCGGCAGGCTCCACCAGCCGCCGCCCGACTCGGCCGGCGAGAGGAAACCGAGCCATGAGTGTGCCTGGGCACACGCGCGCGTGCCCGCGCACTGCCAGGCCGTGAGGTCGAGGGCGACCTCGCAGGCGGCGGCGACCAGCAGGACGGTCAGGGTCAGCCCGGCGAGACGCACCAGGAGGCCGTAGAGACGGACCGTGCGCGGGCGGTTGCGGGCGGTGGGGCGCATCCAGTGGGCGAGGTTGACCACCATGAACGGCAGCAGCAACAGCCACAGGGCTCGGGTGCCGTTGCCGGAGGTGAGGTTGCACCAGACGTACGCCTCGCGCACCGGTGCGCCGCTCGGGTCGGCGGGCCGGTCCTCCGCGTCGGCGTCGTCCGCGCGGCGGAAGACGGCCGCCGTGTCGTCGCCGCTGATGCGGACGGTCCGCGGATCGTTGAGCATCTTGTCGGGTGTGGCGCCGCCCACCCCGTGGACGAGTAATTCCAGGGCGATGCCGTTGGTCGCCTCGGTTCCTTCGGGCGGCTCGGCCACGCCGGTCGCCCCGGTCTTCGAGAATCGTTCCTGTGCAGGTTCCACTGTGCGCACTTCCCCCGTTGCTGGTGCTTCCCCCGTGCCGCGCCGACGGCCCGTGTCCTGTGGTGGACGATGCCGGGCGGGACTGGAGGATCTCCGCCCGGGGGGCTTCGTACACCTCTCGTCACGGAATCTCCCCGATCCGTGTGACGAGCGGGAAGCCCGTGTTGCCAGGGTGACATGTTCGCGTCGTCACGGGCAGTGGCGCGACGAGTGGTGGCCCATGCGAGTATGGGACGTCCGCCGGGCCGGTAGCAGGAGGAAAGTCCTTGTCGGAGCGGGTTCGCAGCAGGTTCGCAGCGGGTGTGCGGGACGTGTCGGAGTTGGTGGGGGCGAGTGGACCGGCAGGCCCGGAGGAACCCCGGAAGGACGTGGAGCGGTCGTGAATGACAACCAGAACCTCCTCGCGGAGCAGCGCCGCGCCCTGATCCTCGACGAGGTACGGCGTCGCGGGGGCGTGCGCGTCAACGAGCTGACCCGCAAGCTCGGCGTGTCGGACATGACGGTCCGCCGGGACCTCGACGCGCTGGCCCGCCAGGGCGTCCTGGAGAAGGTCCACGGCGGCGCGGTTCCGGTGGTCGAGGCGAGCACGCACGAGCCGGGGTTCGAGGCCAAGTCCGGCCTGGAGCTGACGGCCAAGGAGGACATCGCTCGGGCCGCGGCGGAGCTGGTCTCGGCGGGCTCGGCGATCGCACTGTCGGGCGGCACGACGACGTACGCGCTGGCGCACCAGCTCCTTGACGTGCCGGATCTGACCGTCGTGACCAACTCGGTGCGCGTGGCCGATGTCTTCCACACCGCACAGCGCGTGTCGGGGCAGCGGCAGGGGGCGGCGACGGTGGTGCTGACCGGTGGGGTGCGGACGCCGTCCGACTCGCTGGTGGGGCCGGTGGCCGATCAGGCGATCGCCTCGCTCCACTTCGATCTGCTGTTCCTCGGGGTGCATGGGATATCGGTCGAGGCGGGGCTTTCGACGCCGAACCTGGCGGAGGCGGAGACGAATCGGCGGCTTGTGCAGTCCGCTCGGCGCGTTGTCGTGGTTGCCGACCACACCAAGTGGGGGACGGTGGGGCTCAGTTCGTTCGCGGCGTTGGAGCAGGTGGATACGTTGGTGACGGACTCGGGGTTGGTGGCGGAGGCTCGGGGTGAGGTGTCGGAGCATTTGCGGCGGCTTGTTGTCGCCGGGGAGGTCAGTGGTTGAGGGGCCTAAGGGGTTGCCTCGGTAGGTGGGTTGGCGGGTGCGGGTGCGTTGTGGCTTGTCGCGCAGTTCCCCGCGCCCCTAGGGGGAGTTGGTCCACATGCCCGATTCCAGAAAGCCTCTGATGGCGCTCAGGTATGGGGCGATGTCCAGCCCCTGGTCGGACAGCCAGGTGTCCGAGTAGTACTTGTCCAAGTAGCGGTCGCCCGGGTCGCACAGGAGGGTTACCACGCTGCCCTGTTGGTCGCTCGCGACCATCTCGGCGACGATCTTGAGGGCGCTCCACAGGCCCGTGCCCGTGGAGGCGCCCGCCTTGCGGCCGATGGCCCGTTCCAGGGCTCTCACCGCGGCGATGCTGGCCGCGTCCGGGACCTTCATCATGCGGTCCACCGCGCCGGGGACGAAGCTGGGTTCCATCCTGGGGCGGCCGATGCCCTCGATGCGGGAGCCGCAGTCGCAGGTGACGTCCGGATCGCCGGTGGTCCAGCCCTCGAAGAAACAGGAGTTCTCCGGGTCGGCGACACAGATGCGGGTGTCGCGCTGCGTGTAGTGGACGTAGCGGGCCAGGGTCGCCGAGGTGCCGCCGGTGCCGGCCGTGGCGACGATCCACGCGGGTTCCGGGAAACGTTCCAGTTCCAATTGGCGGAAGATGGATTCGGCGATGTTGTTGTTTCCGCGCCAGTCCGTGGCCCGTTCCGCGTAGGTGAACTGGTCCATGTAGTGGCCGCCCGTCTCCGCCGCGAGGGCTGCCGAGGCCTCGTACATCTTGCGGGGGTCGTCCACGAAGTGGCACTGGGCGCCGTGGAACTCGATGAGGCGGCACTTCTCCGCGCTGGTCGTGCGGGGCATCACCGCGATGAAGGGCACGCCGATCAGTTTCGCGAAGTACGCCTCCGAGACGGCGGTGGAGCCGCTGGACGCCTCGATCACCGGGCGCCCGGGACGGATCCAGCCATTGCACAGTCCGTAGAGGAAGAGCGAGCGGGCGAGGCGGTGCTTGAGGCTGCCGGTGGGGTGGGTCGACTCGTCCTTCAGATACAGGTCGATTCCCCATTTGTCGGGCAGCGGGAAGCGCAGCAGGTGGGTGTCGGCCGAGCGGTTGGCGTCGGCCTGGACCTTGCGGACGGCCTCTTTGAGCCAGGCGCGGTAGTCGGCATCGCTGCGGTCGACGTCGAGCGTGTCGACGGTTTCGGCGGTCCCGGTGGGGTCGGGGATGCTCACGTCAGGCTCCTTGTGGTGCGCTCGCCGACGGCTCCTCGGGCAGCCGGACACATCGATCATAGACACCTTTCACACGCCTCTCACCTGCATAAACACACCTTTGGGTGCCCCAAAGGCAGGCCTGGGGCGAGGGGGTGGGGACGGGGCTCGCGGGGGCCTCGAGCCACCGGGGCGCATCCCGGTGAGTGCTTCCGCCGGTTGCCCGAGAGCGCCGTACGCACTGGTGCTCCACGCCGGGGGCAGGCAGACTGCACGGCACGGGGGCGCACACTGGATCACGTACTGACGCGGGATCACCATGTATCCCGGCGGGGGCCGACTAGGGGGCGGAGCATCATGGCGGAGCCGGAGTTCACGGCCACGGGCGTACGGATCGGGAAGAGGCTGCGCTCCCTCACCCGGGCCGGGCAGGTCCGGATCAGCGGCGGCAGGCTGGAGCTGCTCACCAGTTACGGCAGCGAGATCGACAGCGCTCCCGTGCAGGCGGTGCGCGCGTCGAAGCCCTGGTTCGCGAACGACGACCGGGCGCTGGCGGACCTCAACGGCACGCGCTACCAGCTGACTCTGGGGGAACACGACCCGGCGCCGGGCCAGCCCGGGCCGCCGACGGCGCGCAGGTTCATCGAGGCCGTACGCAGGGCGGCGGGGCGCGGGCACTGAACAGGGCGGGGACCGCGAGGCCGCACCTCGCGCGGACACCGGGCGTGCCCGGCCGACCGGGCCGCGAGTTGCGGGTTTCCGCCCCCTGAGCCACGCTTGTCACACATCACTCTGGGTTTACCGGCGATAACGCTGCGAACCAGCCCGCCGGCCACCGACAGCAGGCGGCCATTGCACGCAGGCACTCTGCTGGATCCGATCTCGTGTCTTCTTCCGGACCTCAATTCGGGGAGTCGCAAGCCGTGATCAGTCACCCAAGCAGGCACTGCACGGTGGAGCTCCAAGCCCTGCCGTCGCGGATCGGCCAGGTCCGCAGAATCGTCTCTGCACAATTGCGCTACTGGCATCTGGATCCCTTGATAGACCGGGCCTCGCTCGGTGTGACCGAACTGCTGACCAACGTCCACCGGCATGCCCAGCCCGACAAGCTGTGCACCGTGGAGATCGAGGTGCTGCTCGACCGGCTCACGGTCTCGGTGCACGACCACGACCCTCGCATCCCCGAACTGCGGGACGCGGATCCCACCGCGACCTGCGGACGGGGTCTGGCGATGGTCGCCGCGGTAAGCGAGAGCTGGGGAGTGCGGCCGGACGGCGAGTCGGGCAAGGTCGTGTGGTTCACGCTGCCGACGGTCACGCCGGCGGTGACGGCCCCGGAGACCAGGCCCACGGCCGCCGCGCCCGTACGTCAGCCGTTCGAGGAGCAGTTGTGCGACGGTGCCGGGTTCGACGAGCCGCCGTACGACAAGGGACATACGCCGGGGGTTCACCGGCGCAGGCCGGAACACGCTCCCGCCCGGTCGGCCGTTGCCGGCTGACCGGGCGGTGACCAGCGGAGTCCCGCCTCCCTCCTCCCTCCTCCCTCCGTGGCCGCGGTCGTACGTCATTCGGTGGCGACGGCCCGCAGTACGTCCAGGCGGGCCGCCCGCCGGGCCGGGCGCAGGCCCGCGAGGGCGCCGGCCGCGATGCCCACCAGGGCGACGATCACGAGCTGGGTGGGCGGCAGCGCGAAGGCGAAGTCACTGTCGCTCGTGCCGTCCGAGGCCTTCACCAGCACCCAGCCGAGGAAGCCGCCGAGGGCCAGCCCGCCCATCGTGCCGAAGGCGGCGACGAGGACCGACTCCCAGCGGACCATGGCGCGCAGTTGGGCCCGGGTCTGGCCGACGGCCCTCAACAGGCCGAGTTCGCGGGTGCGTTCGTGGATGGCGAGGGTGAGCGTGTTGGCGATGCCGAGCAGGGCGATGAGCACCGCGAGGGCGAGCAGGGCGTAGACGAGGGTGAGCATCATGTCGATGCCTCCGGCCGACGACTGGGCGAACTCGTCACGGGTCTGCACCTCGGGGTCGCCGTACCGTGCGGCGACCTGTTCCACGGCGGCCTTGCCCGCGTCGGTGCCGACGCCGTCCTTGAAGGAGACGGCGATCAACGTGTCGGAGTCCTGGATGCGGTGCGGCGCCCAGGCCGTGCGGGTGATGACGTAGTCACCGGCGAGTTCCGAGCGGCCGTAGACCGCGCGGACGGTGAAGTTGTCCTTCTCACCGTCGGTGAAGGTGAGTCGGGTGGTGTCGCCGGGTTTCAGACCCTGCCGGTCCGCCTCCGCCTCGGTGACGGCGATTCCGTCGGTGCCGAGGTTGTCGAGTGAGCCGCGGATGTGGCCGAGGTCGAAGAGCCGGGCGAGGGCGGCGGGGTCGGTGACGGTCAACGCCCTTCCCCTGCCGTCGACTTCGGCGACACCCCGGCCGAGTCCCACGGCGTCCGCCACCTCGGGGCGCTGGGCGACGGCGGGCGCGAGGCGGGGGCTGAGTCCGCTGCCGCCGGCGCCGAACGACGGGGTGCTCACAGCCACTTCACCCGCGAAGGACCGCGACACGGTCTGGTCCATGGTGGCCTTCAGCGAGGCGCCGAACACCGTGAACAGCGAGACGACGGCCACGCCGATCATCAGGGCGCTCGCGGTCGCGGCGGTCCGCTTTGGGCTGCGCAGGGCGTTGCGCCGGGCGAGCCGTCCGGTGACTCCGCGCAACCTGTCGAGGGGGCCGCCGAGCACACGTACGGCCGTGGTGGACGCGACCGGGCCCAGCACCACGAAGGCCGCGAGGGCCAGGACGGCGCCAAGTCCCGCCAGCCACAGGGACGGTGAGAGCAGGACGCCGGTCAGGGTCAGCGCGAGCGCGAGGGCGCCGAGACCCGCGCCGATGACCGCCCGGACCGGTGAGGCGCCCGACTGGTCGACCGCCGTCTCGCGGAGCGCGGCCAGGGGCGCGGTGCGTCCGGCGCGTACGGCGGGCAGCAGGGCGGAGCCCAGACAGACCACGGTGCCGACTGCGAGGGGCAGCAGCATGGACAGCAGGCTGATCATCAAGTCGCCCCCGGGGAAAGGGAATCCGATGGCCGGGAACAGCGCCTGGAGGCCCGCGGCGACGCCGATGCCACCGGCGAGGCCCGCGATCGACGCCGTCACGCCTACCGCGCTCGCCTCCATGAGGGTGGCCGCGCCGATCTGTCGGCGGGAGGCGCCGAGGGCCCGCAACAGGGCGTTCTCGCGGGTGCGTTGGGCGATGACGATCGCGAAGGTGTTGTGGATGGAGAAGGTCGCGACCAGGATCGCCACGCCCGAGAATACGAGAAGGAAGAGGGTGAAGACGGTCAGGAACCGGCTGGAGATCATCTCCGTGTTCTCCTCGGCCGACTGCCGGCCGGTGATGGCCTCAGCTCCCTTGGGCAGTACGGAAGTCAGCCGGTCGACCAGCTGCTGCTGACCGATCCCCGGGCCCGCCCGCACCAGGATGGTCGCTGCCTCGCCGGGCCTCGCGGTCAGGTACTTTTCGGCGTCGGCCCGGGTCATCCCGGTGAACGTCACCTGGGCCATGCCGTCCTCACCGGCGAAGGTCGCGAGGCCGACGATCGTGACCCTGACCGGGTCGGGCGTACGCAGGATCGTCGTGTCGCCGATGCTCAGGCCGCCCTTCTCGGCTGTCCCCCGGTTTACGACGACCTCGCCGGACTTCACCGGGGCTCGTCCTTCGGCGAGTCGGTACGGGTTCAGCTTGGGGTCGGTGATCCAGTTGCCGGCGACGGTGGGCGGGCCCTTTCCGCCGATGGGTTCGCCGTCCGCGCCGATGAGCTGGCCCGCGCCCTGGATGTCGGGCGCGGCGGCGGCGACCCCGGGGACCCGCTCGAGGGCGTTGACCAGTTCCGTCGGGACCGGCCGGCGTACGCCCTGGCTCTCGCCGGGGGTGGTGATGGCGTCGGCGCTGCGCACGACGGCGTCGGTGCCGCTGGTCGCCTCGCCGAACATGGTGTCGAAGCCGGCCCGCAGGGTGTCGCCCATGACGAGGGTCCCGGCCAGGAAGGCCACGCCGAGGAACACCGCCAGGAACGTACCGGCGAAGCGGCGTTTGTGGGCGCGCAGTGAGGACAGGCCGATGCGGAGAGTGGGGCGGAGGGCACGTGGAGAACTGTTCATGACGGCACCTCGAAGGCTTTCAGCCGGTCCAGGACCCGGTCGGCGGTCGGGGACTCCATGCGGTCCACCAGTCGGCCGTCGGCCAGGAAGAGGACCTGGTCGGCGTGGGCGGCGGCGACCGGATCGTGGGTGACCATGACGACCGTGCGGTCCATCTGTCGCACCGCGCGCCCGAGCAGGCCGAGGACCTCCTGGCCGGAGCGCGAGTCGAGGCTGCCGGTCGGCTCGTCGGCGAAGACGACATCGGGCCGGCCGGCGAACGCCCGTGCCACGGCGACACGTTGCTGCTGGCCGCCGGAGAGTTCGGCGGGCCGGTGGTGGAGCCGGTCGCGCAGTCCGACCACGTCGATGAGCGCGTCGACCCACGCCGGGTCGCCGTCCTCGCCCGCCAGGTCGGTCGGCAGGGTGATGTTCTCCCGGACGGTCAGTGTCGGTACCAGGTTGAACGCCTGGAAGACGAAGCCGATCCGGTCGCGGCGCAGGAGGGTCAGGCGCCGGTCGTCGAGCGCGCCCAGGTCGGTGTCGCCGATGAACGCGGTTCCGGAGGTGAGGGTGTCCAGGCCCGCCGCGCAGTGCATCAGGGTGGACTTGCCGGAACCGGAGGGCCCCATGATCGCGGTGAACCGGCCGGCCGGGAAGCCGACGCTCACCCCGTCGAGGGCGCGTACGGCGGTGTCTCCACCGCCGTACACCTTCACGGCGTCGACGACGTGTGCCGCCGTACGGGTCGTGGTGGCGGTGGTGGCGGTGGCGGTGGCGGTGGTCACAGCGCACCGCCCTTGCCCGGGCGGCCGCCCGTGGCACCGAACTGCTCGTCCAGGACGGAGAGGCGCCGCCAGTACTCGTCCTCGTCGATCTCGCCGGAGGCGAAGCGCCGGCCCAGTACGGCGAGCGGCGAGTCGCCGGAGAGCCGGCGGTCCTGGGCGTCGTGGCGGCCGTCCATGGCACTCCACGGGCCACGGCGTCCGCGCCATACCGTGCGGCGCAGGACGGTGACGACGCCGAGCACGACGGCCGCCCAGATCAGCGGGAAGAAGAGGATCCACGGCCCGGGGCCGCCGTTCCAGTTCGCGAGGGTCTGCATGTCGAGTCATCTCCCGGATCGGGTTTTTCGGTGATGACTCGAGGTTCGCGCGGGGTGGGGGTCCGGGTCGTCGTACGGCCGGGGGCAGTGCGCGTACCTCCCCGGGAGTACGCGGGAGCTTTCCGGCTGCTCCCCCGGGGTGGCTGACTACGTGAGCGCGCCGAGGGGGTCGTCGAGCACCGGCTGCCATGCCAACTCGGCTGCTCCGACAAGGCTGTTGTGGTCCAGGGTGCAGGCCAGGATGGGGACGCCACCGCTGCTGCGGCCCCACAGGCTGCGCTCGGCGACCACCGCGCGCAGCCGGTCCGGGTCGGCGTCGAGGAGGGTGCGGTGCAGGCCGCCGAGGATGATGCGATCCGGGTTGAGGATGTTCACCAGGCCCGCCAGGCCCAGGCCCAGGCGGTCGATCAGGGTCTCGACAGCCGTGCGGACCGCCGGGTCCGGTTGCCGGGCGCGGATCAGGTCGTTGGCCTGCTGGAGGAGGGACACCTCGGGGCCGGGGTCGCGGCCCGCCGCCGTGAGGAAGGCGAGCGGATCGGCCTCGACGTCCAGACAGCCCCGGCTGCCGCAGTGGCAGGGGCGCCCCTCGGGGTTGACGGTGAGGTGGCCGACCTCGAGCGCAAGACCCGAACTGCCGGTGTGCAGGCGCCCGTCGAGGACCAGCGCGCCGCCGACACCCCGGTGCCCGGTGGCCACGCACAGCAGGTCGCGGGCGCCGCGTCCGGCGCCGTGCCGGTGTTCGGCGAGCGCGGCGAGGTTGACGTCGTTGCCCGCGAAGGCGGGTCCCGCGATGCCCGCCGCTCGTACACGCTCGGCGAAGATCTCCCGTACCGGCGAGCCCGCCGGCCAGGCGAGGTGCAGGGGGTTCAGGGCCAGGCCCTCGGGCTCGGCGACAGCGGACGGTACGGCGAGACCGGCGCCCACGCATCGGCGTCCGGTGTCGCGCAGCAGTTCGGTACCGGCGTCGACGACCGAGCCGAGCACCTTCGCCGGGTCGGCGTCGACGGCCTCGCAGCCGGGCGCGGTGGCGACGATCCGTCCGCCAAGCCCGACCAGCGCGGCCCGGAACCCGTCGGCGTGCACCTGGGCGGCGAGGACGACCGGTCCGTCCTCGGCGACCTCGAGCCGGTGCGAGGGGCGCCCCTGTGATCCGGAGGCCGCGCCGGGCCGGGCGTCCACGGTGATCAGCCCCAGCGCCTCCAGTTCGGCGGCCACCGCGCCGGCCGTCGCCCGGGTGACCCCCAGCTCGGCGGTGAGCACGGCCCGGGTGGGCGCCCGGCCGGTGTGCACGAGCTCGAGGGCGGGCCCGAGCGCACCGCGCCCCCGGTCCAACCGCGTCCTTGAGGTCGTCGAGGTCGTCCCCTCAGCCTTGCCGCTCATGAGGGCGAGTCTCCCATGATCCGTACGAACGGTGACCGCGCCCTCGGCTCAGAACCCGCTGACCCGAAGGGTCACATTCAACCGGCCGGTCAGCCCCAGTTCGGGCGGCGCCGTGTCCTCGTACACCCGGGGCACTCCGTGGTATGCGAGCCGGGACGGGCCCCCGAACACGAACAGGTCGCCGCTGCGCAGCTCGACGTCCGTGTACGGCCGGGTCCGCGTCTCGGTGTTCCCGAAGCGGAAGAGACATGTGTCGCCGAGGCTCAGGGACACCACGGGCGCGTCCGACTTCTCGTCGCTGTCGCGGTGCATGCCCATACGGGCGTCGGCGTCGTAGAAGTTGATCAGCGCGATGTCGTAGTCGACGTCACCCTCGTACCCGGCCGTCCTGGTCGCCTCCCTGCCCAGTTCGCCGAGCCAGTCCGGGAACGGCTTCACGGGCGCGCCGTCGCCGTCGGCGACCGTGCGGGCGTAGGCGTACGGGTACCAGTGCCAGCCGAGACACACCTGGCGGGCGGTCATGGTGCCGCCGCCGGGCGTCCGGACCGTGCGCAGGCCGGCGGGTGGGCGTGCCCAGTCGCGGCAGGCGTCCAGCAGCTCGCGCTGACGCCCCGCGTCCAGCCAGTCCGGCACATGCACCGCGCCCGGCGCGATCTCCGTACGGTCCCTGGGGAACAGCTCGGCGTCCATGGTTCCCATCCTGCCCGACGGGATGTGAGCTGCGGCTCGGTAGGGTGGGGCCACGATGAACGACCGTATGACGACTCCCTGGTCCGAGCTGACGCTGACCCGTTTCCCCGCCGACCCGCGTGAGCGGCTGCGGGCGTGGGACGCCTCCGACGAGTACCTGCTCGGGCATCTCGCGCAGGCCGGGACCGATCTGTCGGGCACGGTCGTGATCGTCGGTGACCGCTGGGGCGCGCTGACCACGGCGCTCGCCGCGCACCGGCCGACACAGATCACCGATTCCTTCCTGGCCCAGGAGGCGACCCGGGCGAACCTGCGGCGGGCCGGTGTGGACGAGGATTCCGTACGGCTGCTCACCACCCGGGACGCTCCGCCCGAGTCGGTCGACGTGCTGCTGCTGCGGGTGCCGAAGAGCCTGGCGCTTCTCGAGGACCAGTTGCTGCGGCTGGCGCCCGCGCTGCACGAGGGCACGGTTGTCGTGGGCACCGGCATGGTGAAGGAGATCCACACCTCGACGCTGAAGCTGTTCGAGCGGATCGTCGGCCCGACCCGGACCTCCCTCGCGGAGCGGAAGGCACGGCTCATCCACTCCACCGTCGCCGTCGGTCCGAATCCGTCCGCGAGTGCCAGTCCGTGGCCTCACCGGTACGCGCTGCCCGACGGCATCGGCCCGGCCTCCGGGCACACCGTCGTCAACCACGCGGGTGTCTTCTGCGCCGAGCGTCTCGACATCGGGACCCGTTTCTTCCTCCAGCATCTGCCCGAACCGGCGGGCGGCGCCCGGGTAGTTGACCTGGGCTGCGGAAACGGTGTGGTCGGTACGGCGGTGGCGCTGGCCGCGCCGGAGGCCGAGCTGCTGTTCGTCGACGAGTCGTTCCAGGCGGTGGCCTCGGCGGAGGAGACGTACCGGACCAACGAACTGCCCGAGGAGCGTGCCGAGTTCCGGGTCGGGGACGGGCTGGCGGGGATCCCGGACGGGAGTGTCGACCTCGTCCTCAACAATCCGCCGTTCCACACCCATCAGGCGACGACGGACGCCACGGCCTGGCGGATGTTCACCGGCGCGCGCAGAGCGCTGCGGCCCGGGGGTGAGCTGTGGGTGATCGGCAACCGGCATCTCGGCTACCACGTAAAGCTGCGAAAGCTGTTCGGCAACAGCCGGCTCGTCGCGAGCGATGCGAAGTTCGTGGTTCTCAAGGCCGTCAAGCAGTGAATTTCAAGCAGTGAATTTCGACCACTTCACAGCGCGGTGGTGGCTGACTCGCCCCGTAGGGCCCGTGGTGACGCGCCGAGTTCGCGGCGGCATGCCTTGTTGAAGGCCTGCAGGTCGGGGATGCCTACGGAGGCGGCCACGGCGGGGATGGAGAGGGTCGAGGCGCGCAGCAGGTGGTGGGCGCGGTCGAGTCTGCGGCGGCGGATGTAGCCGACCACCGTGTCATCGGTCGCGGCCTTGAAGAGCCTGGTCAGGTGGTTGTGCGAGACGCCCGCCGCGTGGGCGACGGCGGGCACGGTGAGCGGGCCGGCCAGGCGTCCCTCGATGTACGCGATGGCGGCGGTGACCGCCGGATGCGGGCCGGGGCCGGGGCGTTCGGTGTCCGGGGTGAGGTGGGCGATGCGCCACAGCGCCGTCCAGATCTCGGCTCCGGTGCGCTCGGGGGTGCGCGGTACGGCGGCGATCGCGGCGAGCAACAGGTTGGTGAGAGTGGGGAGTTCGGGTCCTGCGTCCTGGACGACGGGCACCGTGCGGGACGGGCCGACGGCGGGGATGCGCAGGTGCGCGTAAAGGTGCTCGGAGTGGCCCTGGTAGCGGAAGCGGACCGTGGTGCCGGGCGGTACGAGGCTGACGCGGCCGGGGCGGACGACGTGCGGTGTGCCGTCGACGACGAGCTCGGCCTCGTACTGGTAGAGGTGCAACTGCCACAGCTCGGGCAGCCGGAAGACGTCGGTACGGCTCGCGACACCGTGCACACCGACACCGGCGTTCGCCACATGGGGCGGCCGGCCGAGGTGCAGCTCCGTTTCGCGCATGGTGAGAAACTACCAGCGGAGGGAATCTGTCGGCGGCGGCCGGGTCGGGGCGAGGTTCTCGGCCTACGGCGGCCGCGACACGTCGTACATGTGCCTCACCCGGCGCTTCTGCCGTTGTCCAGCCGTTCGACGCGGGCCACGTTCCCCCGGTCCTCCGGGTCCTCGCTCGCCTCGGCGGCGAACCAGGCGTCGAGGATCTCCTTGAGGAGCGGTTCGGAGGTCAGTCGCAGGCTGAGCGCGAGCACGTTGGCGTCGTTCCAGCGGCGCGCGCCGTCCGCCGTGTAGGCGTCTGTGCACAGGGCGGCGCGTACGCCGGGCACCTTGTTCGCGGCGATCGACGCGCCCGTACCGGTCCAGCAGCACACCACGGCCTGGTCGGCGGTCCCGGCGGCGACCTCGCGGGCCGCAGCCTCCGAACATGCGGCCCACTGGGGATCGGCGCCGGGGCTCAGCGCCCCGTACGTCACCACATCGTGTCCGCGGTCGCGCAGTTGCCCGACGAGGGCGCGCGCCACGGGTTCGTCCATGTCCGAGGAAACGGAGATCTTCATGCGCGGCTTCGTGCTCCCCAGGTCAGAGGCCTCGAACGGTTCGGTGACATCAATTCTAGACATCGGTTGACGTTGGTTGATCGCGGTTGAGGGCGCTCCTGCAGGGTTCGGTCGCCGGTCGCCGAAGATGCACAGGTCGCAGCCCGCGGAGATCACGACGGGAGTGCCGTACCAGTCGGCGTAGAGCCGGCGGGGCCACCGTCGGGCTCGACGAAGATCACGTCGTTGTCGCCCAGGACCTGCTCCACCTCGCCGGGGGCCAGGTGCTGGGCGATTTGTTCGTGCCGTGCACCGGGTCCCGACGAGTGCCCGGGCGATGGCGACTGCCCGGGCGCTGGCGAGTACCGCTTGCTCGGGTCTGCCGTCGAATTCGCGACGCAGGCGGCGATCTGACGGCAGGTCTAGGGCCGGCCGGTTGCGACGTCGAGCGCCCGTCCGGGGTCACCCGTCGGCGCGGTGGTGAGTTCCTGCCAGCGGTGGCAGGCCACGGTCGTGCCCGCCGAGGTCTGTTCGAGGGGTGGCCGTTCGGCGTGGCACAGCGGGACGGCGTGTGGGCAGCGGGTGGCGAAGGGGCATCCGGAGGTGGAGACGGGGCCGGTGTTGTCGCCCGTGCGCACGCGGCGCAGGCGGCGTTCGGCCTGGCGCACCGGGTCCGGGACGGGCGCTGCTTCGAGCAGGGTCCTGGTGTAGGGGTGCGCCGGGGTGGCGTAGACCGTGTCGGCGGGGCCCTGCTCCATGATCTGGCCGCGGTACAGGACCATGATGCGGTGCGAGAGGTGCCGTACGACGTCCAGGTCATGGGCCACGAACAGGTAGCCGAGGGCGAACTCGTCCTGCAACTCCCGGAGCAGGTTGAGCACTTGGGCCTGGACTGAGAGGTCCAGTGCGCTGACCGGTTCGTCGCAGATCACCAGCCTCGGGTGAGCGACGAGGGCACGGGCGATGGCGATGCGTTGCCGCTGGCCGCCGGAGAAGCTCGACGGGTGACGGTCCGCGGCGCTCGCGGGCAGGCCGACGCGCTCGAGCATGGCGACGACCCGGTGACGGACCTCGTCCGGGGCCAGTTTCTCCGCCCGCAGCGACTCGCCGAGCGTCTGGGCGATGGTCCGGGTCGGGTTCAGGGAGCTGTACGGGTCCTGGAAGATGACCTGCAGGTCGCGGCTGAGGGCGCGGCGGCGTTTGTGGTCGGCTCGGGTGATGTCCTCGCCCGCGAACTCGATCCGGCCGTCGGTCGGCGGCACCAGGCCGAGCACGGCCCGGCCGATGGTGGTCTTGCCGGAGCCCGATTCGCCCACGACGCCCAGCGTCTCCCGTTCGGCCACCGAGAAGCTCACCCGGTCGACCGCCCGCATGGGGGGCGAGCCGTGGCCGCGGCGGAAGTGCACCGACAGATCGCGGACTTCGAGGAGGTTCGTCTCGTCGTTCACGACGTCACACACCTTCCATCTGGTGGGCGTGGAGGCAGCGGGCCTCGTGGGAGGTGCCGATCTGCAGGAGGGGGATCTCGCCGCTGCCGCATTGCTCGGTGGCGTGCGCGCATCTGGGCCGGAAGTGGCAGCCCTGCGGCCACGAGCCCGGCATGGGGACCGCGCCCGGGATGGTGGGCAGTACCGCCGAGCCGTGCTGGTTGTGCGGGTTCGAGGCGAGGAGTGCGCGGGTGTAGGGGTGGTGCGGGTTGCCGAACAGGTCTTTTACATCGGCGCGTTCGGCGATCTGGCCGGCGTACATCACCACGACCCGGTCGCACATGTCGGCGACCACACCCAGGTCATGAGTGACGAGCATGATCGCCATGCCCCGGTCGCGCTGAAGCGTGCGCAGGAGATCGAGGATCTCCACCTGGATGGTGACGTCGAGGGCGGTGGTCGGCTCGTCGGCGATCAGGAGCTTCGGTTCGCCTGCGAGGGCACGGGCGACAACGACGCGCTGGGCCATGCCGCCGGACAGCTCGTGCGGGTAGCTGCGGGCCACGACATGGGGCTCGGGGAGCTGCACCTGTTCCAGCAGTTCGACGGCGCGCTTCCTGGCCTGCGCGCGGCTCATTCCGGTGTTGGTCCGGACGGCTTCGGCGAGTTGCCAGCCGATCCGGAAGGCGGGATCGAGCGCGACCATCGGTTCCTGGGAGACGTAACCGATCTCCGTGCCGCGGACGGCCTGGAGTTCGGACTCCGACAGGGCCGCGAGGTCGTGGCCGTCGAAGAGGACGTGTCCGGAGTCGATCCGTCCGCCGCCGCCGAGGAGCGCGATGACGGCGAGGGCTGTCGTGGTCTTCCCGCAACCCGACTCCCCGACGACTCCGACCGTCTCGCCACGGGCGATGTCGAAGGTCACTCCGTCGACCGCGCGGATGGGGCCGGTGGGCGAGGCATAGGACACCGTGAGGTCGCGGACCGAGAGCAGGCTGTCGCTCGTGCCCGCAGGTACGACAGCGGCAGGGGCAGTGGCCGTGGCAGCTCGCGTGGGGGTGTTGCGGGGCTTGCCGCCCGTCGGCAGGGCGGACTTCGGGGACCAGCCCTCGGTGCTCGCGTCCCTGACCGCGTCGCCCAGCAGTCCGAAGGCCAGCACGGTCAGGGCGATCGCCAGGCCGGGCGGCCAGATCAGCCAGGGCTGCTGGAAGAGGGCGGAGACTCCGTCCGCGACCATGCCTCCCCAACTGGGCTCCGGAGGCGCGGCGATGAGGCCCAGGAAGGCCAGCCCGGTCTGCACCAGCAAGGCGGTCGCCGCCAGCAGGGACGCCTGCACGATGATGGGACCCATGACCCGTGGCAGCACATGCCGGGTGACGATGTAGGTCCGCGACATGCCGGACACCCGGGCGGCGGCGACGTACAGCTGTTCGCGCACCGGCAGGGTCGCGGCCCGTACGACGCGCACGAGACCCGGTGCCGCCAGGACACCGAGCGTCGCCATCGCGGCCGCCACGCTCTGCGGGAAGACCGACAGCACGACGATGACCAGGATGACGGCCGGCAGCGACAGCACGAGATCGGCCAGCCAGATGATCGTCCGGTCGGTCTTCCCGCCGACGTATCCGGCCACCAGCCCGATGGGGATGCCCAACGCCAGGACGACCGCCATCGCCTCGACGACGCCGACCAACGTGACCCGGGTACCCACCAGTAGACGCTCGAGAACGTCACGCCCCAGGCTGTCGACCCCCAGGGGGTGTGCGCCGCTCGGGCCCTGCAGGACGGTTCCGAGATCGCCGGCCCGTTCGGTGCCGACGTGCGGCAACAGCATCGGGGCGCCGACGGCGATGACGACGAGGACCGCCAGGTACGCCAGGCACACGACGGCCAACGGCCGTCGCAGCAGACGGCGCACGAAGCCGGGGTTCGCCGAGGGTGCTGCCGTCGGTTCGGCATCGGCCACCGTCTCGGTGACGGTCTTGGTCACAGTCATGCTGCGCTCACTCTCGGGTTGAGCAGCCCGTAGGCGACATCGACCGACATATTGACGACGATGACCACCACGGTGAAGACCACCGCGACCGCCTGGACCGTCGGGATGTCATGGGCCAGGGCCGAACCGACCACGAGCGAACCAAGTCCCGGCACGGAGAAGAGGTTCTCGATGAGAACGGCTCCGCCCAGCAGGCCGACGGTCTGGATGCCCAGGACGGTGACGACCGGGATGGCGGCGTTCTTGAGGGCATGCCGGTAGATCAGTGAGGATCGGGAGACCCCGTTGGCGGCGGCCATCCTGATGTACTCGCTGCCCAGCACGTCGAGCATGGATTCGCGGGTCTGCTTCAGTACGGCGGCCACCGAGCCGAGGGACAGCGCGGTCACCGGCAGCACCAGCGAACGGGCCCAGTCCTCGGGCGATTCCGTGAACGGCACGTACCCGAGCGCGGGGAACCACTCGAGTTTGATGGCGAAGACGACGACGAGCACGGAGCCGACCCAGAAGACGGGCAGCGCCCAGCTGAGGAGGGCGAGCGCGTCGACCGCCCTGCCGACCACTCCCCCGCGGACGGCACTGAACACGCCGAGGCTGACGCCGGCCACGACGCTCACCAGCAGAGAGCCGCCGATGAGCGACATGGTGACCGGCACTCGGCTGGTGATCGATTCCAGGACCGGGGAGCCGTTGGTGATCGAACTGCCGAAGTCCCCCGAGACCGCGTGGGTCAGCCAGTTCCAGTACTGCTCGTACACCGGGAGATCGAGCCCGAGTTGCCGGCGCAGCGCTTCGTACTGTTCCCGTGTGCCGTTCGTCCCCAGGATCTGGCGGGCGGCGTCTCCCGGGGTGAGTGACAGCAGCAGGAAGTTGAAGCTCGATACGACCAGCAGCAAGGGGATCGCCGTCACCAGACGGCGGGCCAGCAGCGGGGTCAGCCTGCCGCCTCCGGTACCGCGTCTGCGGATGGTTCGCCCGCGGGGGGAGCGCGCGAGCGGCGCTCCCACCGCGTCGACCGAGGTGTCGGCCATCGTCAGCCCTTCCAGCCGAGGTCGGCACCGAAGACCACCCAGGAGCCCGTCTTGACCCCTGTGATGTGCTCGTTCATGCCCCACGGGATGTGGTACTCGTAGATCGGTACGTTGAGGGCCTGCTCGGTGACCGTGCTGTTGAGCTCTCTGAACGTCTTCGCCGCCTGGTCACCCTGCTCTGTCTGGCCTTGGCGGTAGAGCGCGTCGATCTCGGCGTTCGAGGCACCGAAGGGGTTCAGCGAGGCCTTGGGGCCGTACAGGGTCGAGTACGCGAGGGCCGTCGGGGAGGTGTCCGGTGTCCACTCGAACGCGGCGAACTTCTTCGAGAGGGCCTGCTGGACGAAGTCGGTGGTCGCCGGGGTGACCTTGACGTGGACGCCGATCTTCTCCCAGTACTTCGCGACCGCCTGCATCGTCGGGTCGCCCCAGTTGCCGACGAGGGGCCCCGGGTCGACGACAGTCATACTGAACCCGTTCGGGTAGCCGGCCTTGGCGAGCAGCGCCTTCGCCGTCGCCGGGTCGTAGGGGTAGCGGTTGTCCAGGGCCGGGTCGGTGTGGTCGGTCTGGTACTGCGAAGTGGGCCGGCCGTACTTGCCGACCAGCGCCTTGGTGATCGACTCACGGTCGACGGCGTAGTTCAGCGCCTGTCGGACCCGGACGTCGCCGAGCGGCTTGGTGGCTGTCCCGTTGCGGTCGGCGAGCGTCACCGCGACGGTGCCGCTGCGCCAGTGCATCACCTTCACACCCGCCTTCTCCGCCGCGGGCGCGGTGGACGGGTCGAGGGTGCCGAAGTCGATCTGCTTGGCCTGGAACGCGCGCAGCATCGCGGAGGCGTTGGAGATGATCCGGACGGTCACCTTCTTGAAGCGGACGGCCGACGGGTCGTAGTAGTACTTGCTGGGTACGAGGGTGTAGTGGTCGCCGACCACCGACTGGGCGGCGTCCAGGACGTAGGGGCCGACGCCGTACGTGCCCTTCGCCAGGCTCGCGGGGTCGGCGACGGACTTGGGGCTCGAGAGGGCGCCCCGGTTTCCGTACTGGGACAGCAGCAGGGGCACGATCGGGGACGGCGAGGCGAGATTGAGCCGGACCGTGTACTCGCCCTCGGTCTCGACGGAGCCGATCGCGAGCGAGGTGACGTATGGTCCCGGCTGCTTCGCGAAGTACTCCAGCCAGGTCTTGACCGCCGCCGCGTTCAGCGGGCTTCCGTCGGTGAAGCGGATCCCCTTCTTGAGGGTGAACTCGAAGACCTTGTTCCCGGTGCCGACGTACTTGTAGTCGCTCACCAGGGCCGGGCTGGCGGTGTAGTCGGCGTTCATGTGGAACAGGGACTGGTTGGTCAGCGAACGCAGCACGTTGGGCGCGCCGCCGCCGTCCTTGGCCGGGTCGAGGGTGAACGGCCCGAACGAGAGACCGATGCGCAGCTCGTTCGCGCCGGTGCGCGCGGCTCCGCCCCCGCCGCTACCGGCGCCGCATGCTGTCGTGCCGAGCGCCAGCGCCGCTACAGCGGCCAGCGCGATCAGTGATGTGCGGTTCATGCGTGTTCTCCTGAGGAAAGTCTCGGCTGGGCCGCGAGTCGCGTGTGAGCACGCGTCGCCCCTTCTGCGAGGGCTGCGGGTGTCGTCGGCCGGTCCACTGGACGTGGTGTCCGCCGGACCTGGCGGTCGGGGCGCGGGCGGGGGTGACCGCGTCCGGCGCGTCAGGGCCCTGTCCGGCGCGTCAGGGCCCTGTCCGTCGCGTGAGCGGCAGGGCTCGGGTGGGTCAAAAAAAGCGGTGTGAGGCGGAAGCGCCGTGGTCACCGGGCCGGATCAGCGGCGGGTGATCGGTTGAAGTGGCGGCTCGGGCAAATCCGGTGCGGGGCGTCCATCCCCTTGCAGGCCATTGCGGCGACCAATGCTGCGGTCTAATACGTATTAGACTCGCGAATGGCCGTACCGTAGCCTGCGTCTGAAAGCGTGGCAAGGGGTTCGGGGAGGGACATTGCCGAGGGTCACCAGCAAGGACGTGGCACGAGAGGCCGGCGTCTCCCAGACCACCGTGAGCTTCGTGCTGAACGGCAAGGACGAGCACGGCCTCTCCGCCGAGACCCGCCGCCGCGTACTGGAGACGGCGAACCGGCTCGGCTACGTACCGTCGGGCGCCGGCCGTGCGTTGCGCAAGGGCCGCAGCAACGTCGTGCTCTGCGTGGTGCCGGACTTCCCCGTCGCGGAGGCCATGGAGCAGTTCAAACTGGCCCTCGGCCGGTCGCTGGGCGAGGCCGGGTACACCTGTGTGTTCCTGCACCACGACGGGACGGCCACGCCGCTGGCCGAGCTGTGGCAGCACGTCCAGCCGGCGGTGGTGGTCGCGTTCGGCAGCCTGTCGGCCGCCGACGCGCAGTCGCTGCAACGGGCGGAAATCCCCCTGCTCGACGGCGTGTTCACCCCGGACGGCAGCGGACTGACCGGGCTGAACCAGGAGAACATCGGACGGCTGCAGATCGAGCACCTCGCGGCACTCGGACACACGCACATCGGCTACGCCGCGCTGGACGACCCCAGGGAACGCCCCTTCTGCCTGCCCCGCCTGGAAGGAGCCACCCAGGCCTGCCGTGATCTGGGCCTGCCCGCGCCGCACGTGGTCACCATGCGCTACTCGCGGGCCAGCGCCCGGGACGCCGTCGCGGAGTGGACGCAGGGCTCCACCCCGGTCACCGCGGTCGCCGCCTTCAACGATCTGATCGCCCTCGCCGTCCTGGCGAGCTGCCGCACCCAGCACATCGACATCCCCAACGACCTGGCGCTCATCGGCGTCGACGACCTCCCCGTCAGCTCACTCGCCGTACCAGCCCTCACCACCATCGGGATGGACCTCACCACCGCGGCCGGCAACCTCACCGCCGGCATCCTCACGGCGGTCGGGGCTCCGGCTCCGGCGGCGCCGAGGGGGCACGCCGCTGGTGACATCCTCGCCCTCATCCAGCGCGAGACCACTTGACGCCCTCGCCTGCGTGACGACCGCGGACGATTTCGGTCCGCGCCTCCCCCACCCCTCGGCTTCGCCCGAGCCGGGGGACCCCCATGCCGGCGCCACCGCGGATTCCTGCTTCACAGGCCCTTGCCCGCCGCTTCCTTGCGGGAGCGGGAGCGGCGGTCGCGGTCACGGTTGCGGTCGCGTGACCGCCTCTTCGTCGCGGCGTCAGCCGTTCTCGCGGGGCGCTGTCGCGACGCCCTTGGTGACGGTGGGGCCGAACTGGCGGATCTGGGGGACGGTGGTCACCATGTGGACGACGACCCGCTCGCTGAGGCAGACATGGCGGTGCGGGACGTCTCCGGGGAAGCGGACGAAGTCCCCGGCCGCCAGGTCCACCGGTTCGTTGAGGGGGCCGGTGCGCAGCTTCCCGGTGATCACATAGACGTGGTGCAGGGTGCCCGCGGCGTGCGGTGCGACGGTCTCGGGAGTCGTGCCGCCGCGCTCCAGGCGCAGGACGAGGGCCCGGACGTAACCCGAGCCGTAGGTCTCGTCCAGGAGACGCTCGCTCCAGCCCGCCTCGGTGGACCACTCGCTCTCGTCGTGACGCTGCACGTAGACCGGTGTGCCCCACTCGGTCAGCAGGCGGCGCGCGGGCACGTCCAGTGCCGCGCCGAGCAGGGCCAGGGTTTCCACCGTCGGGTTTCCCGAGCTCTGTTCGATCTTGGACAGTGTCTGCTTCGACAGGCCGGACCGGCGGGCGAGCTCGCCGAGGGACATGGCCCTCTCCAGCCGGTAGCGCCGCACGTTTCGCGCCACGAGTTCGTTCTCCCGGAGCAGCGAGGTGTCACTTTTAATGTGCATCTCGTCATTATTGACGAACGCTCAGCAGGTTCGCATCATTGTCACGTAAAGATTGCCGGACGGTTCACTAAAAGTGACGCCGCCCTCTGGGACGAGGTGAACCACTGTGTCGACGACGCTTGCCGGCCCGGCCCGCGACGATCGGGCCGCCATCGACAAGGCCGTCAGCCTTCTCCTTGCTCTCGGCGACCGGTCAGCCGCCGGGGCCGGCGTCAGCGAACTCGCCCGGCGGGCGGAGATGAGCAAGACGACGGCGTACCGGGTGCTGGGGATGCTGGAGCGCAACGGCGTCGTGGAGCGCCACGGCACGGGATACCGGCTCGGCGAACGTCTGCACCGCCTGGGACAGGCCGTGCACGGGCCGGAGGCCGAGCGCGTCCGTGACGCGATGCTGCCCTTTCTGACCGACCTGTACGAGCTGACCCGGGAGACGGTGCACCTCGCGGTGCTCCACGACACCCATGTGGCCTATCTCGCCAAGCTCTACGGCCATCGGTCCGTGCCGGTTCCGTCCCGGATCGGCGGGCTGCTCCCGGCCCATGCGACGGCCGTCGGCAAGGTACTGCTCGCCTACGACTTCCACGCGGCGGAACAGGCCATGAGCAAGCCGCTGCGGCGGTTCACCGACCGCACGATCACCGACCCCGACGAGCTGTCCGCGGAACTGGACGGCATTCGCCGTACAGGGGTGGCTCTGGACGACGAGGAATACCAGCCGGGCCTGGCCTGTGTCGCCGCTCCCGTGCTCAGCCGCGGCGGGCGGGCGGTGGCCGCCCTGTCCGTCGCCGGCCGGCAGGGCCGGATCGACACGCGGCGGCTGAGCGCCCAGGTCCGTCAGGTCGCCGCCGCCGCGTCGCAGGGCTGGGCGCGTCACGGCTGCTGACGCACGCCGCGGGTCGCAGGTGAAGGTCGGTGGGGGCTGGTCGCGCAGTTCCCCGCGCCCCTTTCGGGGCGCTGACGCGCCACCGATCCGCACCCGCGTCGCCTGCGGCCCGCTCGGCTCAGGATGCGGCGGGCGCCTGCTCCAGCAGGTCCAGCGCGATGTCGGTGATCATGTCCTCCTGCCCGCCGACCAGTCGCCGCCGGCCCACCTCCAGCAGGATGCCACGGACGTCCACGCCGTACTGCCGGGAGGCCGCCTCGGCGTGCCGCAGGAAGCTGGAGTAGACGCCGGCGTAGCCGAGGGTGAGGGTCTCGCGGTCGACCTGGACCGGGCGGTCCTGCAGCGGTCGTACGAGATCATCTGCGGCGTCCTGGAGGGCGAACAGGTCGCAGCCGTGCTTCCAGCCCTGGAGGGTGGCCACCGCGACGAACGGCTCGATCGGGCAGTTGCCCGCGCCCGCTCCGTGCCCGGCGAGGGAGGCATCCACTCTGGTGACCCCCTCCTCGACGGCGACGACCGAGTTGGCCACGGCCAGGGAGAGGTTCTGGTGGGCGTGGATGCCGATCTGGGTCTCCGGGTCCAGTACGTCCCGGTAGGCGCGGACGCGTTCGCGGACGTCGTTCATGGTGAGCCGGCCGCCGGAATCGGTGACGTACACGCAGTGGGCGCCGTAGGACTCCATCAGCTTTGCCTGTTCGGCCAGTTGGGCTGCCGGGGCCATGTGGCTGAGCATGAGGAACCCGGAGACGTCCATGCCGAGTTCGCGGGCCGTGGAGATGTGCTGGGCGGAGACGTCGGCCTCCGTGCAGTGGGTGGCGATGCGGATGGACCGTACGCCGAGGGAGTGGGCGTGCTTCAGCTCGGCGATGGTGCCGATGCCGGGCAGCAACAGGGTGGTGAGGGTGGCGCGTTCGAGGACAGAGGCGGCGGCCTCGATCCACTCCCAGTCGGTGTTGCTGCCGGGGCCGTAGTTCACCGAGCCGCCCGCCAGGCCGTCGCCGTGGGCCACCTCGATGGCGTCGACGCCGGCCGCGTCCAGCGCGGTGACGATCCTGGCCACGTCGGCGGGCGTGATGCGGTGCCGTACGGCATGCATGCCGTCCCGCAGGGTGACGTCCTGGACGTACAGGCTGGTGGTGCTGGTGGTCATGCCGTTGCCCCCTGCTGTGCGTGCTGGGCGATGCGCTCGGCGGTGCGCAGGGCGGCCGAGGTCATGATGTCGAGGTTGCCGGCGTAGGCGGGCAGGTAGTGGGCCGCGCCCTCCACTTCCAGGAAGACGGAGACCTTGGTGGTCGGCCTCGGTGTGCCGGGCGGCAGCAGGGTGTGCACGGGTTCGTCCGCCGGTACGGGCGTGAACTGGACGTCCTGCTTGAGCCGGTAGCCCGGGACGTACTTGGCGACCTCCGCCGCCATGTCCGTGACCGAGGCGCGGATCGCGTCGTGGTCGGCGTCGCCGATGAGGCAGAAGACGGTGTCGCGCATGATGAGCGGCGGCTCCGCCGGATTGAGGACGATGATCGCCTTGCCGCGCGCTGCCCCGCCGACGGCCTCGATGGCGGCCGAGGTGGTCTCGGTGAACTCGTCGATATTGGCTCGGGTGCCGGGACCCGCGGACTTCGAGGCGATGGAGGCGACAATCTCCGCGTACGGGACGGGGGTTACCCGGGCGACGGCGTGGACGATCGGGATGGTGGCCTGGCCGCCGCAGGTGACCATGTTGATGTTGTCGGCGTCCAAGTGGGCGTCGAGGTTGACCGGGGGGACGACGAACGGTCCGATCGCGGCCGGGGTGAGGTCGATGAGGCGCTTGCCGTACGGCCTCAGCCGGTCGGCGTTGGCCAGGTGGGCCTTCGCGGAGGTGGCGTCGAAGACGATGTCGATGTCCTCGAAGCCCTCCACGGCGATGAGCCCGTCGACGCCCTCGTGGGTGGTGGGGACTTTGAGGCGCCGGGCGCGGGCGAGGCCGTCGGAGTCCGGGTCGATGCCGACCAGCGCCGCCATCTCCAGAGTCTCGGAGAGCCGCAGGACCTTGATCATGAGGTCGGTTCCGATGTTGCCGGAGCCGATCACGGCCACCTTCGTCCTCGTCACGACGGCTCCTTGTCGGTGAAGGTGGCGCTTACCGTGCCGAGGCCGGAGATCTCCGCGCGGACGGTGACGCCCGCGGCGACGCCGACCATGGGGCCCAGTGCCCCGGAGAGGACGACCTGGCCGGCGCGGAGGGGGTCGCCGTACTCGCGCGCGGTGCGGGCCAGCCACAGCAAGGCGTTGAGGGGGTCGCCGAGACAGGCGGCGCCGTTGCCCTCGGAGACGAGGACGTCGTCGGCGTACATCCGCATGGTCGCCTCGCGCGGCTCGAACTCCTTGAGCGGGACGCGGGATTCACCGAGGACGTACACGCCGCTGGAGGCGTTGTCCGCGACGGTGTCGGTGAGGGTGATGTCCCAGTCGGCGATACGGCTGTCGACGATCTCCAGGGCGGGCGAGGCGTACGCGACGGCCGCGCGGACGGCTGCCAGGTCGAGGTCGTCGCCGTCGAGGTCGCCGGCGAGGACGAAGGCGATCTCCGCCTCGGCCTTCGGCTGCAGCAGCCGTGTCGCCGGTACCCCGGTGAGGGCGGAGACGTCCATGTCGGCGAAGAGGACGCCGAAATCCGGCTGGTCGACGCCGAGTTGCTTCTGCACGGCGGGTGAGGTGAGGCCGATCTTGCGGCCGGTGACGACGGCTCCGGCGGCGAGCCGGTGTTCGGTGAGCCTGCGCTGTACCGCGTAGGCGGCGGCGACGTCCGTGCTGCCCAGGAGGTCACGGACCGGTGCGCACGGCTGCCTCTTGTCGGCGGCGGCCAGGAGGCGGTCCGCCGCCTGGGTGACGGCTTGCTCGAGGTCGGTCATCGGTTCTGCTCCTGCTCTTGCTGCTCTGCGGTGGCGACGGCGAATCCGGCGATCCACTCGGGGATCGGCGTGTAGAAACGGGAGGTCATGCGGTACGGGCCGGTGGCGGCCAGCGAGGCGAAGGCCGCGATCCAGGTGCGCACCTCGTGCGCGGAGCCGCCGCCCTCCGCTCCCATCCACTCCACGCTCCAGGCGTCGACCTCGGTGAGACGGCCGCTTGCCAGGGTGTCGAGGACGAGGTTGTCCCAGGCCGGGTTGATCGGGATCATCGCCGTCGATCCGGCCGCGTAGTCGCGGCCCGCCTGGACGACCCGCTGCTCGCCCCTGGCCCGCTGCTCCGGCGTCGGCGGGTGTCCTTCGATGAGCGCGTCGGCCACCCGGGGCGGTGCGCCGTCGAGGACCGGTACGGGCGGGTCGTGCGAGAGGCCGCCGGAGCCGAGGAAGAGCACGCGCCGGTCGAGTCCGGCGGCGGCCTCGCCGAGGGCGGTGCCCAGGGCGCGGATACGGCTGACCGGGCCCAGCGGGGTGGCGACGCCGTTGACGAAGACCGGTACGACGGGGATCTTGTCGATGCCGCCGAAGAGGACCTCCAGCGGCTGGACGAAGCCGTGGTCGACGGTCATACGGGCCGAGACGGTCAGGTCGATACCGCGGTCGAGGACCCCGCGGGCAAGTGCGCGGGCGGCGTCGGTGTCGACCGAGACGGGTCCGGCGGTGGAGCCGAAGTCGCCGACCGCCTTCGCGTCCGTGGCCAGGCAGAAGGGAGGCATCTCCTTGTAGAAGAAGCCGTTGTAGTGGTCCGGGGCGTACAGCACGACCAGGTCCGGGTCGAAGGCGCGGACGAAGGCACGTGCGGTCTCGACGGCCTCGTTCACGGCGGCGAGCACCTCGGGCGCCGGGTCGTTCTTGCCGATGAGGGGAGAGTGGGACAGGCCCACTGCGGCGGCGGTCATCGCCGTCCTCCTTCTTCCGGGGCGGGCGGGTGGATGACGAGCTTTCCGGTGAGCCGCCCGTCCATCATGAGCTGGAAGCCCTTGTGGATCTCCTCCAGCGGGAGGGTTCGGTCGATCACCGGACGCAGGCCGGTGGCGTCCATAAGCTTCAGCAGCGACACCAGCTCGCCGCGGGTGCAGCCGGTCGAGCCGAGGACGCGCTGTTGCAGGTAGAAGATCCGGGCGAGGTCGGCGGGCGGGTTGGTGCCGCTGGTCGCTCCGGCGATCACGATCGTGCCGCCGGGCTGCAGGGCCTTCATCGAGTGCGACCAGGTGGCCTCGCCGACCGTCTCGACGACCACGTCCACCCGTTCGGGCAGCCGTTCGCCGGTCGGCACCGCCCGCCGCGCCCCCCAGCCCTCGGCCTCCGCCCGCTTCTCCGCACTGCGGCTGGTGGCGTAGACGACGGCACCCGCGGCGACCGCCAGTTTGATCGCGGCGGAGGCGACGCCGCCGCCCGCGCCCTGGACGAGCACCCGGTCACCGGCGGTGATCCGTGCCTGGGTGAACAGCATGCGATAGGCGGTGCCCCAGGCGACGGGCAGACAGGCGGCCTCGTCGAAGGAGAGCCAGGACGGCTTGGGGATCAGATTGCGGGTGGGGACGGTCAGGTACTCGGCGAAGGAGCCGTTGTGCTGCTCGGACAGGAGAGCGCGGCCGGGGTCGAGTGTCTCGTCGCCCAGGCCGGCGTCGGTGTCGGCGATGACGGGGTGGACGAGGACCTCGTCGCCGTTCTCGTCGTAGCCGGCGGCGTCGCAGCCGAGGACGACGGGCAGCCGCTCGGGCGGGTGGCCGACGCCGCGCAAGGTCCACAGGTCGTGCATGTTGAGCGACGACGCGACGACGCGGACGATCGACCAGCCGGGCCGGGGCTCGGGCTCGGGTACGTCCCCCACGACCAGCCCGGACAGTGGGTCGGCCGCGCTCTGGGATACGGCGGTGGCAGCAAGCATGCGGCCACGCTCTCCCGCCGTCACGGTCTGCCGACAGCGAGCGTTCCGCCGTGCGGAACGACTCGTGGAAACACCCGCCGCACTGCGGTTGCCTTCAGGGCATGACCTCCACGATCGACTCCCAGGGCGCGGCGACGGCGACGCCGCGCGGAAGCCTGCGGCGCCCGGCAGGCCTGGCGCGCACCCTCGACGTCTCCGGGCTCGTCGACAGTGAGGGCGGGCTGCTGGACCGAGTGATCTTCACGGACGAGCAGTTGTACCGGCAGGAGCTGCGCCGCGTGTTCGCGCCGAGCTGGCTGTTCCTCGCGCACACCGACCAGTTCCACAAGCCGGGTGACTTCTTCACCACGTACATGGGCGAGGACCCGGTCATCGTCACCCTCGACCGGGACCGCCGGATCCGCGCCTACCTCAACTCCTGCCGACACCGTGGCGCCCGCGTCTGTCGCGCCGACTTCGGAACCACCCGCAACTTCACCTGTACGTACCACGGCTGGTCGTACAACCTGGACGGCTCGCTGGTCAGCGTGCCCAACAAGGACGGCTACCCGGACTCCTTCGACGAGGGGCAGTGGGGCCTGGTCGAGGTCCCGCACGTGGAGAGCTACCACGGGCTGGTCTTCGGCACCTGGAATCCCGATCCGCTGCCGCTGCGCGAGTCGCTGGGTGACATGGCCTGGTACATGGACGCGATGCTGGACCACGACGACGGGGGCACGGTCGTGGTCGGCGGGGTCCACAAGTGGGTGCTGGACGGCAACTGGAAGCTGGCTGCCGAGCAGTTCGCCACCGACTGGTACCACGTCAACATGAGCCACGCCTCGGCGCTCATGCTGCTCTCGCCCACCGGCAGGAAGCCCAAGGACGAGGTCGTGCACCGCACCGGCCGCCAGTACTCCGACGCCAACGGCCACGGGGCAGGCTTCCCCGTGCACCCCAAGAACCGGTTCGACGCCCAGACCGTGCACAAGTGGACGGACTACGACGCCCTGCGCGCACGCCTCGGCGACGCCCGGGTCGAGGGCCCGCTCACGAACGGCCACGCGACCGTCTTCCCCAACTTCTCCTATCTGCCGGTCAACGGCTCCATCCGGATCTGGCACCCCAAGGGCCCTGACCGCATGGAGGTGTGGGCCTGGACGATCGTCGACAAGTCCATGCCCGAGGAGGTACGGGAAGCCCAACGCCTGTACAACCTGCGGACCTTCGGGCCCAGCGGCATCTTCGAGCAGGACGACGGCGAGAACTGGAGCGAGGTGCAGGCCATCTCGCACGGCTTCATCACCAACGGCGTCGCCCTCAACTACCAGATGGGCATGGGCTCCGAACGTGAGGACGGCCGTCACCCCGGGAGGACCAGCGAGCTGTACAGCGACGCCGCCGGCCGGGCCTTCTACGGGCGCTGGCGCGAACTGATGAACACCCCCGCCTGGCACGAGGAGCACACCCCATGAGCAACGGTATTCGCGTCGCGTCCCTGGACGACATCCCCGAGGGCGAGGGCATCGCCGTCGACAAGGCGGTCACCGGCACGGCCGACAACATCGCCCTGCTGCGGGACACCGACGGCACCGTGTGGGCGCTCGACGACACCTGCACCCACGAGACCGCCTCCCTCGCCGACGGCTGGGTGGAGGACGGACACGTCGAGTGCCCCCTGCACTCCAGCAAGTTCTGCCTCAAGAACGGCGAGGTCCAGGGCCTGCCCGCGACCCGCGACACCTGCCCGCACCGCGTCGAGGTCCGCGACGGCGAGGTCTATCTCTTCCCGGGGCAGACGCCATGACCGGCCCTGTCGTGGACGGCACTGTCGTGGACGGCACTGTCGTGACCGGCTCCGTCGTGACCGGCCCCGTCGTGATCGTGGGCGGCGGCATCGCCGGCGTCAGCACGGCCGCCGCCCTGCGCAAGGGCGGCTTCGACGGCGACATCACCCTCGTCGACGCGGGCGAGTTCCCCTACGACCGCCCGCCGCTGTCCAAGGACTTCCTGTCCGGCGCCAAGGACATCAAGCAGATCGCCCTCCAGCCCGCGCACTGGTACGACGACCAGCGCGTCCGTCTGGTCACCGGGATCTCGGTGGCCGCACTGCGGCCCGCGGAAGGCACCGTCGAACTCGTGGGCGGGCGGCGACTGCCCGCCGACCGCGTCGTCCTCGCCACTGGAGGCGCCGCCGCCCGCCCACCGGTCCCGGGCATCGACAGCTCCCGCGTCCACGTACTGCGCACGGCCGAGGACGCCGACCGGCTGCGTCCGGCCCTCGCGCCCGGCGCGCGGCTCCTGGTCGTCGGCGCCGGACTGATCGGCGCGGAGGTCGCCTCCACCGCCGTACGCCTCGGCTGCGAGGTCACCCTCGTCGACCCGGTCGCCGCGCCCCTGACCGCCGTACTCGGCCCCGAACTTGCCGTATGGCTCCACGAGTTGCACGCCCGCAACCGCGTCACGACCGCCCAGTCGGCCGTGGAGTCCTTCACGGACCGCCACGGCGGTATCGAGGCCAGGTTCACGGGCGTCCCCGGACCGCAGCTCTACGACGCGGTCGTGCTCGGCGTCGGCATGGTCCCGCACACCGATCTCGCCCGGGAAGCGGGCCTCGAGGTGGACCGCGGCATCGTCGTCGACCCCTCCCAGGTCACCTCCAACCCGGCGGTGCTCGCGGTCGGTGACCCGGCACGCACCCGGCAGGACGGTGTACTGCTGCCGCGCACCGAACACTGGGAGGCCGCCCAGCACGACGGCGCCCGGGCGGCGGCCACCCTCCTCGGCGCCGCGCCGCCGGAGCCCACCGCGCCCTGGTTCTGGACCGACCGCCACGGACACCACGTCGAGGCCGTCGGCCACCTGCACGAGGCCACCGAAACCGTCCTCCGTGGCTCCCTCGACGACCCCGCCTTCTCGCTCTTCGGCCTGCGGGACGGGTTCGTGATCGCGGCGGCGGCCGTCGACGACCCGTCCGCCGTACGTGCCGCGCGCCGCATGATCGACCGCCGCGTCCCGGCCGACCCCGCCCGGCTGGCCGACCCCGGCGTCAGCCTCCGCGCCCTCCTGCGCGGCTGATGTGCCGCCCAGCGGAACGGCCCGTACCGCTTCGTCTCGGAGAAGGGATCGAATGACACCGTGAGCACGAGCACCGAGCAGATCCACACACGCGCAGGGACGCGCGCGGACCGGGACACGCACTTCGAGGTCGAGCAGTTCTACTACGAGGAGGCCGCCCTCCTCGACGACGGCCGCTACGCCGACTGGCTCGACCTCCTCGCCGACGACCTCGACTACTGGATGCCCACCCGCACCAACCGGCTGCGCCGCCAGCAGGCCCTGTCCGTGGCCGCGCGGGGCGAGGCCGCCTTCTACGACGAGACCAAGGAGAGCCTCGCCTGGCGCATCCGCCGTTTCGACTCCGGCATGGCCTGGGCCGAGGACCCGCCGTCGAGGACCCGGCACCTGGTGACCAACGTGATGGTGCGCCACGCCGACCCCGCGGAGCACGACGGGTTCACCGAGGACGATCTGTGGGTCCGCTCGGCGTTCCTGGTCTACCGCAACCGGCTGGAGCGCGAGGAGAACGTCTTCGCCGGCTCCCGCACCGACCTCCTGCGCCGTACCGGCGAGGGCCGTCTTCTGGTCGCCCGCCGCACGATCCTGCTCGACCAGAACATCCTGCTGGCCAAGAACATCTCGACCTTCTTCTGAGCCCCTTGACTCTTCATCTCTTCATCTCTTCATCGGATTGGGACATCCCGTGACCGACCTCGAACTCGATCTCGACCTCAAGCAGCACCGCGTAGCCACCTCGCTGGGTGAGATCGCCGTGGCGGAGACCGGTGAAGGGCCCGTGCTGGTGATGCTGCACGGCGGCGGGCCCGGCGCCTCCGGCGTCAGCAACTACCACCAGAACCTCCCCGCCCTGGCCCGGCACTTCCGTGTCGTCCTCCCCGATCAGCCCGGCTTCGGCAGCAGTTATCGCCCTTCGGCCGACGACCTGGAGGAGCGGTCGATCACCGAGATCACCGTGGACGCCCTCTGCCAGTCCCTCGACGCCCTCGGCATCGACACCTTCCACCTGCTGGGCAACAGCCTCGGCGGAGCCGCCGCCATCGCGATGGCCCAGCAGCGCCCGGAGCGTGTCACGCGCCTGGTGCTGATGGCACCCGGCGGCGGCTGGCTGCCCTTCGGCCCCACGCCCACCGAGGGCCAGAAGGAGATGTTCCGCTATTACAACGGCGGCGGGCCCAGCGAGAAGAAGATGGCCGCGTTCATCCGCACCATGGTCTTCGACCACAAGCAGTTCGGTGAGGACGTCGTCCGCGCCCGCTACGAGGCCTCCCTCGACGAGGGTCACATCGCCTTCTACCACCACTACAACGCCGCTTTCGGCAAGCGCGGCGGCATGGATCCGCTGTGGCGGGACCTGCACAAGATCAAGGCTCCCACTCTGCTGCTGTGGGGCCGTGACGACCGTACGATCACCCTCGACGGCGCCCAGTTGATGCTCAAGCAGATCCGGGATGTGCGGCTGCACGTGTTCGGCCGCTGTGGCCACTGGGTGCAGCTGGAGCGACAGCGCGAGTTCGAGACGCTGGTCACCGGGTTCCTGGGGGAGGCGCCGTGAGCTGGCTCAATGGGGACAGCGCTCTGATCACCGGTGGCGGCTCGGGCATCGGCCGTGCCGTCGCCGAACGCTTCCTCGCGGAGGGCGCCTCGGTGACGGTGCTCGGCCGGGACAAGGACCAACTGGACGACGTCGTGCGCTCGGCCGCCGAACCGTCGCGCGTGCACGCGGTTGTCGGCGACGTGCGGGACTCCGACGCCCTGCACCGAGCCGTTGCCGAGACGGTCGACCGCTTCGGCAAGCTCGACACGCTCGTCACCAACGCGGGTGTGTGGGACTACCAGCGCCAGCTCACCCGGCTCGGCCCCGAGGAACTCGACACGGCCTTCGACGAGATCTTCTCCATCAACGTCAAGGGATACCTGCTCGCCGCGGAGGCTGCCTGGCGGGAGCTGGTGAAGACGCGGGGAAGCATCGTGATGACGCTGTCCAACGCCTCCTTCCACGTCAACGGCGGTGGCCCTCTCTACACCGCGAGCAAGCACGCCTGCCTCGGCCTGATGCGTGAACTCGCCTACGAACTCGCCCCCAAGGTCCGGGTCAACGGGGTCGCGTGCGGCGGCATGAACACCGACCTGCGCGGCCCGGAGTCGCTGTCCCTGGCGGACCGCTCGATCGCGGCCTCCTTCGCGAAGAAGGGCCCGGACACGCCACCGATGCCCATCCCGTTGCACGACTCCAGCACCGATCCGCGCGACTTCACCGGGCCGTACGTCCTGCTCGCCTCCCGCGCGCAGAGCGGTCCCATCACCGGACATGCCATCTCTGCCGACGGCGGCATCGGCGTACGCGGGTTCGCGCACGCCGCCGGCGGCGACCACCTGTGACGCTCAACCTCTGACGCTCAACGAGGAGCCGTACGTGAGCATGCCTGAAGCGACCAGACCGCACCCGTCCAACTCGGGACTGCGCGTCAGCCTCAATCCGGCGGCCGCCGTCGCGCGCAACGCGCGGTACGACGGGGATGCCGTCGTCGTCCGTTACGCGGGCGGCGACCTGACGTACGCCCAACTCGACGAGAAGTCGGCCCGGTTGACGACGGTGCTGGCGGACGGCGGGGTGGGGGACGGGGATCGGATCGCCTATCTCGGCCTCAACAGCAGTGCCTTCCTGGTGACGATGCTGGCCGCGTTCCGGCTGGGCGCCGTGTTCGTCCCGGTCAACTTCCGGCTGGCGGAGCCGGAGCTGCGGGCCGTCCTGAACGGCAGCGGCGCGGTGACCCTCGTCTGCGAGGAGGGACACCGGGAGATCGCCGACACCGTGCGGGGCGAGACCGGCCTGCGACGCTTCCTGCTCGTGGACGACGACCGGGAAGTACCGACGCAGGATGCGACGGAGGGCGCGGACGACTGGGAGCCGTGGTCGTCGCTGATCACGGCCGCCCTTCCCGCGTCGTCCGTGGCGGTCAAGCACGCCGACGACCCCGCGGTGCTGATGTTCACCTCCGGCACCACCGGCACGCCCAAGGGCGTCGTCCTGACCCACGGCAACATCTGGTGGAACGCCGTCAACGTCGAACTGCGCCTCGACACCCGCCGAGGCGACGTCACCTACGCTGCCGCTCCGCTCTTCCACGTGGGTGCCCTCAACAGCTTCGTGCTGCGCACGCTGGTGCGCGGCGGCACCGTGGTGGTACGTCGCGGATTCGACCCGCAGCAGTGCGCCGACGACCTGGTCACCCACCGTGTCAACTCGATGTTCGGCGTCGCCCAGATGTTCGCCGCCCTGGAGCGCGTCCCCGCGTTCTTCGACCAGGACCTGAGTGGGCTGCGTGCGGTGGTGGTCGCGGGCGCTCCGGTGCCGCCCTCGCTCATCCAGCGCTACGCCGAGCACGGCGTGCTGCTCCAGCAGGCCTGGGGCCTGACCGAGACCGCCCCCTTCGCCACCCACCTCCCGGCGGAGCGCACCCTGGAGAAACTCGGCTCCGCCGGAATCCCCATGCCCTTCACCGACGTCCGTGTGGTCGACGCGGTGACCAACGAACCGGTGAAGTCCGGTGAGGCCGGGGAGATCGTCGTCCGCGGCCCGAACGTCACGGCCGGCTACTGGAACAACCCGGCTGCCGACCGGGCCGCCTTCGACGAGGAGGGCTGGTTCCACTCGGGCGACATCGGCACCCTCGACGCGGACGGGTTCCTCTACATCGTCGACCGGCTCAAGGACATGATCATCAGCGGCGGCGAGAACGTCTACCCGGCCGAGGTCGAACGCGTCCTCGCGTCCATGCCCGGCATCGTGGACGTCGCCGTCGTCGGTGTTCCCGACGCGGAGTGGGGCGAGACCGTGGCGGCGGTGATCAGCGCGGAGGATCCCGCGGCGATCACTCTGGAGGACATACGCGCGTACGCGGCCGCTCACCTGGCCAAGTACAAGCTTCCGCGCCGACTGAAGATCATCGGTGCCGTCCCGAGGAACGCGTCCGGCAAGCTGGACAAGGGCGTCATCCGACGGCTCGCCAAGGAGGCGGACTGACGTGCTCACGGTGCCGCACCTGCCCGCGCTCGACCCCCCGTACGGCTGGCGCTTCGTCACGGCGGCGGAGACTCGCTTCACCGGCCGGTTCCACCTGCACGGACCGGGCACCGACACCGACATCGAGGTGGAGCGGTGCGCGGCCGGACGTCTCCGGGACACCTATCCGGCAAGCGCCCACGACGTGGAGGTGCGTGTCGCGTCCGGCGCCCTGGGACCGCTTCCGTCCGAAGCGCTCCGCATGCTGGGGGACGCCGTGTGGGCGGCGGATCCGCGCTGCCGTCGCATCGTCTACGCCGCCCCGGACGGAGACCTGACCTCCCTCGCGCGGGCGGAGGCCGCCGGCTTCCGCCACGTCGTCGACGTGGACCTCGCGGACGAACAGTTCCGTCTGCTGGTGGCCGAGCCGGAGTGGGTGACCGGAGGTGACCGGCGGCTCGACCGCGTACCCCAGACCTGAACGCACGCAGCAGCGACCGGCGCAGCCACCACGCAGATGCGGGCGGCCCAGGCGTCGCGCGCCGCGTCGGCGATCTCGCCGCCTGCGCCGGGTGGCGCACTCGGGCGACAGTTGGCCATGCGTTCGCGGTGGGGTTCTCCGCCCGGCGCGAGGCGTCCGCGCCGGCCGCCGACGGCGGTCCGGGCGGCCTTGCGGCGGGCCGCTTCGCGCAGGGCCTCGGGCCGTATGACGGTGCCCTTGCCCCCTCTGCCTGAACAACCGGCGGCATTTGGCGGTGCACGGGATCCCGGGAGACGGTGATCCGCATGCCCCCGGGACTACCCAGCCGTGGAACGGCCGGCCGTCGCGAGTCGCGGGACGAGCGTCTCGGCGTTGCCCCGGTTGACGGCGTACAGCTGACCGGGGTCCCAACCGGCGTAGGTGTCGAGCCCGTTGTCGAAGCCGGCGCCCCACTCCTCGGGAAGCATGGGGAAGTCGCTGCCGAAGAGGATGTGTTCGGGGTTCGCGAAGGCCAGCAGTGAGGGCAGCGCCGCCGGGCTGCCGGCGAGGGCGGTGTCGAAGTAGAAGCGGCGCAGATCGGCGAGGAGGTCCTCGGGGGTGCTGTCGGGTACGAGATGGCCGGCGAGGGCCAGCCGGTGGGCGGCGTACGGGAGGAAGCCGCCCGCGTGCGGGAGGATCATCCTGATCCGGGGGTGGCGGCGCGGCACCCCGCGCATGACCAGGTGCAGGGCGGTCCGCGTGGTGTCGTAGGGAAAATCGACCAGTGGGCCGGGCGGCAGCGTCGGGTCGGAAGGGCCCGGCGGGGCCGTGGGGTGGACGAGTACGACGGCTGAGCGGCGGTCCAGCTCGGCCCACAGGGGCTCGAACTCCGGATCGCCGAGGTAGCGGCCCTGGGCGTTGGACAGGACCATCACGCCGTCGGCGTTCAGCTCGTCCAGGGCGTGGGCGGCCTCGGCGAGCGCGCCGTCCACGTCCGGCAGGGGCAGCACCGCGAACAGGCCGAAGCGGTCGGGCCGGTTCTTGACCAGTTCGGCGGTGTACTCGTTGACGCTCCGGGCCCCGGTGCGGGCCCCGTCCAGGTCACCGGGGGCGGCGAGGGGCGCTGCGTACGACAGCAGGCCCGTGGCGATGGACCGGCGGTCCATCATCTCGAGCGCGCTCGCCTCGTCCCACGCGGGCGCGGGCCAGCCGAGGCCGGCCGCGCGCCCGGCCATCGCGCGCGCACGATCGGGCGGGATCAGGTGCTGGTGGACGTCGATGCGGGTGGAATCCGACCGGATGGGGTCCGTCATGGGTGCCGCGCCTCCTCATACGTGCCGCAGCTGCTCGCATTTCGGCCCATGCGGTACGTGGTGTGCGAAATCGGCCACCAGACGACGATACGCGACATGTGGTCCGCGTCACATCTCGGCGGATCCCCCTGCGGTCAGCCTCCGCTCTCGGGAGAGCAGCAGCCTTCCCGTCGCATCTGGTGGCTGACCTCCAGCCAGTCCTCGGCCGACGCCGCGAGCTGTGGGGCGTGGGCGCGCGTGGCGGTGGGCCCGAAGGCGTCGACCAGGTCCGCCTGCTCGAAGGGGACTCCGCCGCGCAGGACCGCCACGGTGCGGATGAGGGTGGCGAAGTCGGTGAACGGGTCGCCGTCCACGATCGTCAGGTCGGCGAGCTTGCCCTCCTCCAGGGTGCCCAGGTCGGCGTCGGCACCGAAGACCCGTGCGGGCAGCAGGGTGGCGGTGCGCAGTGCCTCCGCCGGTGACAGACCGGCGCGGTGCAGTGCGCGCAGGGAGAGGTGGAGGTGCAGGCCGACGGGGACGAGCGGCTGGTCCGTGCCGAGTGCGACCAGACCGCCCGCCGCGAGGATCCGCCGGTAGACGTCCAACTCCCGGTCAAGAGTGGTGAGTTGGTTCTCGGTCGGCGGCAGTGCGGCCTGTTGCCGGACGAGCGCGGTGTCCCACGGCGGCATGAGAGTGGTCACGCGCGGGTCGTCCGCGAGCGCGGGGTCGGCGCCCAGCAGGGGCAGCGCGGTGAACGGGGTGGCGACGAGATGGAAGTCGCTGCGGGCGTAGATCTCGACCAGGTCCTGGTACGCGCGCCCCGTGGCGGTGGTGGCGTGCCCGAACTCCAGTCGCTGCGTGGCCTGCAGATGGGTCGTCAGATCCTGGCCCAACTGGACGCCGGGACTGCACAGATGGCTGCCGCTGCGCACTCCGAGCCGCTCATGGGCGAAGTCGGCGGCCTCCTTCATCACCCAACCGGGGGCCCGTACATAGGTCTTCACGAAGTCCCACTCCAGCGCCTTGGCGCGCGCCAGCGATCGGTGCAGGCCCTCGGGGGTGCGGTGGGCGCGGGCCATGCTGTAGGCGACGCGCGTCCCGTCGAGCAGTTCGCCGGTGGACAGCAGTCGTGGTCCGGCGAGAACTCCGGCGGCGACGGCCTCCCGGATACGGGCCTGTTCGTAAGCGAACCCGCCGAGCGATACGGCCGTGGTGATGCCGTACGCGACCTGCAGCGCGGTCTGCCGGCCCCCGTAGGTGGACTGCCAGGGGTGGGTGTGCGCGTCCCACAGACCCGGGATGACGGTGCGGTCGCTCGCGTCGACCCGGCGCACGGCCGGGCGGCCCGCGCGGTGCGGGGCGACCTCGGTAATCCGGCCGTCGCGGACCACGACATCGATGTCCTCGCGGACGTCCGTCCCGGTGCCGTCCCAGAAGCGGCCCGCGTGCACGACCGTGTCGGCCGGACGGGGCCTGCGGTAGTCCAGCGGGACGCGGACGGTACGGGTGTCGCCGTCGGCGATGTCGATCAGGCGCAGGGTGCCCGCCGAGAGGTAGAGGAGGGTGCGGGAATCGGCGGACCAGGACGGGTGGTCGGCGGCCTCGGTGGTGAGCCTGCGGGGCTCGCCGTCCGGGGTGCCGTCGGCGCGGACGGGCAGCAGCCACAGCGCGGACTCGGCGACGACGGCCATCCAGCGGCCGTCCGGGGACCAGACGGGGCCGGAGTCGTAGCGGTCGGCGAGCGAGGTGTGCGGGGCGAGGGCGTGCAGGGCGGCGGTGCCGGTGGCGGTGTCGACGACCCGGATGAGGTTGTAGCCCTCACGGAAGCGCTGGTTGACCCGGTTCCGGTCGCACAGGGCGACGTACCGGCCGTCCGGCGACCAGCTGGGACGGCCGGGCAGGCCACCCGCGCCGAGCGCCGCGGCGAGGACGCGTTCGGCGCCGTCGGGCAGGTCGCGCACCACGAGGTTGCCCGACATGTCTAGGCAGGCGAGCCGGCTCCCGTCGGGCGAGAGGGCGGGGAAGACCCGGCCGCCTCCGGCGAGGACGGTCTCCGCGCCGGAACGGAGGTCGCGGCGGCGCACGGCGAACAGTCCGTCACGGTCGTCGGCGTACACCAGCGCCGAGCCGTCGGACGTCCAGGTCGGCGCCACCACATAGCGTGTGGCGGGGACTTGGAGAATCTTGCGGGGTGGACGGCCGCCCTTGGTGCCGACGGTCCACAGCGCGTTGAGCGCGGCGAAGGCGACGGACCGGCCGTCCGGGGAAAGCGCGGGCAGATGCAGGGCGCGCACGGGTCGGACACCGGCGCCCGCACTGTCGAAGTCGTACGCCTTGACGCGGTAGTCGGGCCGGTGAACGGGCAGTGCGGCCGTGAACGGGATCTCCTCGCCGGCGTCCGGCGCGGCCGGGTCGACCAGGCGGAAGTGGCCGTCGATGTTCAGCAGCAGCCGCTCGCCGTCCGTCCAGCGGGGCGGCGCCGGGAGGACGTCGCCCTCGACGGCGACCGGGGTGCCGTCCACGACGAGGGTGCAGGAGGCGGCCGGGGCGGCCGTGGTGCGCAGATAAGCGAGGCGTCCGCCGGGTGAGACGGCGGGGGTCATGAGTTGGGCGCCGGAGTCGTCGGTGTGCTCCGTGGTGACCGCGCCCGAGCCGTCGGCGGCGACCGACGCGACGGTGGCGGCGCGGAGGGTGCCCGGCGCCGGAACGGTCCCGCGCACGAACAGCACCCGCCGGCCGTCGGGCGACCACGTCGGGTCGAAGTCCTCCCAGGCGGTGCCCTGCCCGGGCCCCTGCTGCCCCGGCCGCCCGGTGAGCCGGGTCAGCTCGCCGGTGCGCACGTCCACGACCCAGACGCGGTACGGGGCGCCGGTCACGGTGTCGCCCCCGCGCTCGGAGGCGAACGCGATCCGGGTGCCGTCCGGCGACCAGGCGGGGCCCCGGTCGTCCCACGGCCCGTCGGTGAGCTGCCGCAGCCCGGTGCCGTCGGGCCGGAGCGTCCAGAGGTGGAAGCCGCCGCCACGGTAGGCGCAGACGACGAGCCGGCTGCCGTCGGGCGAGAACTGCGGGCGGGTGGGTTCGAGACCGGGCGAGGTCAGCGCGACGGCGTTCCCTCCGCCGCGCGGCACGGACCACAGCACGTTCTGGATCTCGGCGACCAGCCGGTCACCGGAGGGGGCGAGGGTCGCGGAGCCGCCGGTGGCGGCGGTGAAGGTGAGAATGGTCGCCTTACTGGGCTCTGCGGACGCGACCGGCGTACCGACGGTGGCGAGTGCCGCGACGCCGGCGGTGGCGCCCGCGGTGGCCTGGAGGAATCTGCGTCGGGAGAGCGGGCCGTACCCGGTGTCGTCGTCCGTGGTGTTCGAGGTGGTGTCTTCGGTGGCCAAAGGGGCTCCCAGTGCACGGAGTTGGCGTGTGGGGCGGGTCGGACAGGAAGAGACAACGGTGAAAACGTACGGGGCGGAGTCCGTTTCCGGACCCCGCCCCGACGATTCTCGGCTGATCTTCACCCGGTCGTGAGACCGGTATTGGCGAAATATCTTCGGTCCCCCGCACCTTCGGTGCCTCGCACGTGAGGGCCCGCTGTCAGCAGCAGCGGCTCTGGGGGTGGTTCTCCCGGTGCAGGGTGCGCAGTACCTCGTACTCGCGCCGGGTCGGCACCGGGGCCTGCGGGTGGTGGCCGAGATGGCGCTCGCGAAAGCGGTCGTACTCGGCCTCGCCGGTCAGCTCGCGCAGATACCAGCGCAGGTACCGGAAGAACGCCCTGGCCCGGGCATTCACGAGCCGACTCCCACCAGCGGTTCGGCGGCGTCCTGCCGTACGTCGATGCGGGACTCGACGTACGGCGCCTCGGTCGTGGGGAGCGGTACGGGCGAACGTACGGCTCGTACGCACACCACGGCCGCGTTGGCGATGACCACCGCGACCAGCAGCAGGAACAGGGCGATCAGGACGCCGTCGACCGTGGAGTTGGTGACCACGGTGTGCATGTCGTCGAGGGATTTGGCGGGCGGCAGGACCTGACCGGCGTCGATGCCGTCGGCGTACTTGGCGCGCTGGGCGAAGAAGCCGACCCGGGGGTCGTCGGAGAAGATCTTCTGCCAGCCGGCGGTGAAGGTGATCGCGACCACCCAGGCGAGCGGAACCCCGGTGACCCAGGCCCAGCGCAGTCGGCCGGACTTGATCAGTACCGTCGTGCAGACGGTGAGGGCGACGGCGGCGAGCAGTTGGTTGGCGATGCCGAACAGCGGGAAGAGCTGGTTGATTCCGCCGAGCGGGTCGGTGGCGCCGGTATAGAGGAAGTAGCCCCAGGCGGCCACGACGAGTCCGCTGCACAGCCAGATGCCGGGCTTCCAGTTGACGCGACCGATGGGCTTCCAGACGTTGCCGAGCATGTCCTGGAGCATGAAGCGTCCGACGCGGGTGCCCGCGTCGACCGTCGTCAGGATGAACAACGCCTCGAACATGATGGCGAAGTGGTACCAGAAGGCCTTCAGGGCCGATCCGCCGAAGACGCCGGAGAAGATCTCCGACATGCCGACGGCGAGGGTGGGCGCACCGCCGGAGCGGGCGATCAGTGTCTGTTCCTCGACGGCCTTCGCGGCCTGGGTCAACTGGTCGGGGGTGATGGTGAAGCCGAGGCCCGCCACCGCGTGGGAGGCGGATTCGGCGGTGGTGCCGAGCAGGCCGGCGGGGGCGTTCATCGCGTAGTAGAGGCCGGGTTCGAGGGTGGCGGCGGCGATCAGCGCCATGATCGCGACGAACGACTCCATCAGCATGGCGCCGTAGCCGATCATCCGGACCTGGGACTCCTTCTGGATCAGCTTCGGAGTGGTCCCGGAGGCGACCAGCGCGTGGAAGCCGGACAGGGCGCCGCAGGCGATGGTGATGAAGAGGAACGGGAACAGTGATCCGGCGAAGACCGGTCCCGTGCCCGAGGAGGCGAAGTCGCTCACCGCGTCCGCGCGCATGACGGGCGTGGCGACGACGACGCCGACCGCGAGCAGCGCGATGGTGCCGATCTTCATGAAGGTGGAGAGGTAGTCGCGGGGCGCGAGCAGCATCCACACCGGGAGGACGGAGGCGACGAAGCCGTAGCCGACCAGGCAGAACACCAGGGTCGTCGGGCTGAGGGTGAAGGTGTCGGCGAGGGAGGAGTTCTGGATCCAGCTGCCGCCGATGATCGCGAGCAGCAGCAGGGCGACTCCGATGAGGCTGGTCTCGACGACCCGGCCGGGCCGCACAACATGCATCCAGAAGCCCATGAACAGGGCGATGGGGATGGTCATGGCGACGGAGAAGGTGCCCCACGGCGAGTGGGCGAGCGCGTTGACGACGACCAGGGCGAGCACCCCGAGCAGGATGATCATGATGGCGAAGACGGCGATCAGGGCGGCGGCGCCGCCCGCCCTGCCGATCTCGTCGCGGGCCATCTGCCCGAGCGACTTGCCGTCCCGGCGCATGGACAGGAACAGCACCACCATGTCCTGCACGGCTCCGGCGAAGATCACTCCGGCGACGATCCACAGCGTGCCGGGCAGGTAGCCCATCTGGGCCGCGAGGACCGGTCCCACCAGCGGTCCGGCGCCGGCGATGGCGGCGAAGTGGTGGCCGAGAAGCACCCGGCGGTCGGTCGGCTGGAAGTCGACTCCGTCGTCCAGGCGTTCGGCGGGGGTGGCCCGGTGGTCGTCCGGCTTCAGCACCCGCCGGACGATGAAGCGGGAGTAGAAACGGTAGGCGATGGCGTACGAGCCGAGGGCGGCCATCACCAGCCAGACCGCGGAGATCTCCTCGCCCCGGGCCAGCGCGAGGACACCCCAGCCGACGGCCCCGACCAGGGCGACGGCGGTCCACAGCAGGATCGAACGCGGGGACATACGGGAGGGACCGGAGGGCCTCGACGGCGGGTCCTCCGGCGCCGGGAGAGCGGATTCGGGCATGGCTGATACGGGCATGGCGGCTCCTCACCTTGACGGTGGTGGGTGATGGCTGAGCGCTGGTCGGGTGTGCGGGGCTCAGCGGGGTGACGTCGGCGGTCGTCCGGACGGTCGACCGGACCCGGTCAGGGGTCGCGGCCGTCCTTCCTGGTCAGCGTGTAGGCGGCGAGCAGGCAGAGTCCGCTCCCCGGGACCCAGGCGAGCTGGTACCAGTAGAAGAACGGTGTCCCGGCGAGACGCGGGCTCGCACCGGCGTACCAGGGGACCCACAGCAGTCCTGCCGCGGGCGCGAGGAGCAGCACGGCGACGGCGACGCGCCGTAGCCGCTGGTGTCCGGTCCGTGGCATGACCTGCGCTCCCTTCCCGCTCGCTGGGTGTCTGTGCAAGAGTTGCCCGCCCGCCGGAAACGGTTGACACCGAATTTCCAGAAGATTTCCCGCCGGTTCCCTGTCATCCGAACCGGCCACCCGCGCAACTCTCCGGCGAGGGGTTCCAGGCACACCAAGGACGGTGACCCATGGCGGACAGCGCCATGACCACGACGTTCCTCGCCGTGATCGGCGGGGCGTCGCTGCTCGCCGTGACCGCGCGCCGTCTGCGCCCGAGCGACCGGCTGCCCTCGCTGGAGGGCTGGGCGCTGGCCGACCGGAGTCTCGGACCGGTGTGGACCTGGCTGCTGCTCGGCGGCACGATCTTCACCGCGTACACCTTCACCGCCGTACCCGGCCTGGCGTACGGCAATGGTGCGCCCGCCTTCTTCGCGGTGCCGTACACGGTGATCGTCTGCCCGCTCGCCTTCGTCCTGCTGACCCGGCTGTGGGCGGTGGCCCGGCGGCACGGCTATGTCACGGCCGCCGACTTCGTACGCGGGCGGTACGGTTCGCCGCCGCTCGCCCTGGTGGTCGCGCTGACCGGGATCCTCGCGACGATGCCGTACCTCGCACTTCAACTCCTGGGCATACGCGCCGTGTTGACCGCCGGGGGCCTCTATCCGCGGGGCGCCGCCGGGGACCTGGTCATGGTGGCGCTGTTCGCCGGGCTCGCGGTGGCGACATACCGGCACGGGCTGCGCGCACCGGCTGTCATCTCGGCGCTCAAGGCGGTGGCCGTGTTCGTGTCGCTGGGTGTCGTCTGCTGGCTGGTGCTCGACCGGTTCGGTGGCCCCGGACCGGTCTTCGACGGGGCGGCGCGCCGCCTCGGCGGCACGGACGCCGCCCACTCCCCGCTGCTCCTGTCTCCCGCTCAGCAGCCGGCGTACGCCACGCTCGCCCTCGGCTCCGCGCTGGCGCTGCTGATGTACCCGCATGTGCTCACCGCCGGTTTCGCGGCCGACGGCACGCGCACCGTCCGCAAGGTCGCCGTGTCGCTGCCCGCGTGGACGGGGCTGCTGGCGCTCTTCGGGTTCCTCGGCATCGCCGCTCTGGCGGCGGGCGTCCAGGCACCGGAGGGCGGGGCCGAGGCAGCCGTGCCGATGCTCGTCGACCGGCTGATGCCGGGACCGCTGGCGGGCCTGGTGTTCGGCGCGATCACCGTCGGCGCGCTCGTCCCGGCGGCGGTGATGTCGATCGCGGCCGCCACCAGCTTCGTACGCAATGTGTACGTCGAGTACGTGCATCCGACGGCCACGCCCAAGCGGCAGGTGCGTATCGCCAAGGCGGTGTCCCTGACCGCGAAGGTGGGGGCCGTGGCGTTCGTGTTCGGGCTGCGCGACCAGGACGCCGTCAATCTCCAGCTGCTCGGCGGGGTCTGGATCCTGCAGATCTTCCCGGCCGTCGCTGTGGGGCTGTTCACCGGCCGGCTGCATCCGCGCGCGCTGCTCGCCGGGTGGGCCACCGGTATGGCGGCCGGCACGTTCCTGGTGGTGCGCGAGGGCTTCTCGTCGATCGTGCCGTTCGGTCCGGCCGACCAGCCCCTGCAGATCTACGCGGGGCTCGCCGCCCTTCTGCTCAATCTGGCCGTCGCCGTACTCGGCACCGCGGCCCTCGAACGTCTCGGTGTCCCGCGCGGCGCCGACCTGACCGACCTGCCGTCCCGCCTGACCGTCAGGCGGCGCCCAGAGACGGGAGCGAACCACCCGTGAGACGCAGACAGCACCCGCCCGTGCCCCTGATGCCACCGGGATCCGCGGCCCTGGCCGATCCGGCCGGCACCGCGCCGCCCCTTCCGCGTCCCGTCCTTCCGAGCCCCGCCGCCCCGAGCGAAACCCTCGCCCCGGCGACGGTCGATCCGGCCGAGGCCGAACGGGAGGCGGCCCTCGCGGGTCTCTTCGAGCTGCACTATTCGTCGATGCTGCGCCTGGCCGTCCTGCTCGGCGCGGACGACCCGGAGAACGTGGTGGCCGAGGCCTACTACCAGCTCTACCGGAAGTGGCGCCGCCTGCGGGAGACCGGGGCGGCGGAGGCGTATCTGCGCTCCACCGTGTGCAATCTGACCCGGATGCGCATACGTCACCTCCAGGTCGCCCGCCGTCATGTGGAGAACCCTCCGCCGCCGGACGACGCCGTCGCCTCCGCCGAGAGCACCGCTCTGCTCCACGACGACCAGCGTGTACTGATCGGCGCCCTCCAGCAGCTGCCCGCCCGACAGCGCGAGGCGCTCGTCCTGCGGCACTGGATGGGCCTCAAGGAGAGCGAGATCGCCGCCGCGATGGGGATCTCCTGCGGCTCGGTCAAGACACACACCGCACGCGGCATCGCCGCTCTGACCCAGGCGATGGAGACACGGCGATGAACGACACCAGCCCGGACCGGGCCCACGAGGACTGCACGGAGCGGCATCTCCCGGAACCGCACGACACCCAACAGGGCCGCACAGAAAGGGAGTTGCGCGCCGCCCTGGAAACGCTCGCCGGCGGGGTGAGCGCCGCCCCCTCCCCCGACGCCTTCCGCACGGCACGCGGCGACTGGCTGCGCCGCGAACGCCGCCGACGGCTCGTCCTCGCCGTCCTGACCGCCGTCGTCTTCACCCTCGCCGTACTGATCGGCCTGTGGGTCCTCAACCACGCCCCCGCCGACCCCGGCGTCATCTTCTCGGGCACCCGGAACGCGGTGGTTCCCGGGGCGGTATCGGGTGTCTCACCCTGACAGGTGCTCTTGCCCGGGTCGGCGTCACCGCCCTAGCCTCAGTTTGTGCCACAAATAAACAAAACCCGAACGCACAACGCCGTGCCCGGGAACACCCTCACTCGCCTCCGGATCGCCCTCACCGTCTTCTTCGCCCTCGACGGCTTCGTCTTCGCCGGCTGGGTCGTACGCATTCCCGCCGTCAAGGCGCAGACCGACGCCTCCGCGAGCGCCCTGGGCCTCGCCCTTCTCGGCGTCTCCGGCGGAGCCGTCGTCACGATGATCCTCACCGGGCGCCTCTGCCGTCGCTATGGCAATCACCGGGTCACCGTCGTCTGCGCCGTGCTTCTCTGCCTCAGTGTCGCGCTGCCGCCCCTCACCCACTCGGCCCTCGCGCTCGGCGCGGTGCTGCTGATCTTCGGCATGGCCTTCGGTGGTATCAACGTGGCCTTCAACAGCGCCGCCGTGGATCTCGTCGCAGCGCTGCGCCGCCCGATCATGCCCAGCTTCCACGCGGCTTTCAGCCTCGGCGGCATGATCGGCGCCGGGCTCGGTGGACTCGTGGCCGGCGTGCTGTCCCCCACGCGCCATCTGTTCGGCCTCACCGTGATCGGGCTGATCGTCACCCTTTTCGCGGGCCGCACCCTGCTGCGGCACCCGTCGCCCGGTGCCCCGGCGGACTCGACGCGCCCGGACAGCAGGCCGCGCCGCTTGGACTCCCGCACCCGCCGCCTGGTGACCGTCTTCGGCCTGATCGCCCTGTGCACGGCCTACGGCGAAGGCGCCCTGGCCGACTGGAGCGCCCTGCACCTGGAGCAGGACCTGGACGCCACACCGGGGCTCGCCGCCATCGGCTACTCCTGCTTCGCGCTCGCCATGACCATCGGCCGGCTGACCGGCACGACGCTGCTCGAACGCCTGGGCCAGACGCGCACCCTGGTGCTCGGGGGCACGACCGCCGCCGTCGGCATGCTGCTCGGCGCACTCGCGCCGTCCCTGTGGGCGGCGCTGCTGGGCTTCGTGATCACCGGGCTGGGGCTCGCCAACCTGTTCCCCGTCGCCGTCGAACGCGCCGGCGCGCTGGCCGGGCCCGACGGAGTGGCGATCGCGTCCACGCTCGGGTACGGCGGCATGCTCCTGGGCCCGCCCGCCATCGGCTTCATGGCCGACTGGTTCTCCCTGCCCACCGCCCTCACCAGCGTGGCCGCACTGGCCGCCCTCGCCGCGTTGATCGCCGTGACGACACGCCGCACGGCGACGAACTGACGGCACGTCACTCGGATCGGCCCCGCCGGCCGGCCCACGCAAAACCCGGTTGCCCGGCCCGAGCAGCGCTGCAAGAGTCGTGACCATGTCTGTCTTCTCCGCGTACGACGGAACCAAGCTGGCCTACCGCGTACTCGGGGAGGGACCGCCACTCGTCTGTCTGCCCGGCGGGCCGATGCAGGACTCCGTCTATCTCGGGGACCTCGGCGGTCTGTCCGCGCACCGGCGTCTGATCATGCTCGATCTCCGGGGCACCGGCCGGTCGGCGGTACCGGAGGACCCCGCGTCCTACCGCTGCGACCGCCTCGTGGACGACGTCGAGGCACTCCGTGAGCACCTCGGCCTCGAGCGGCTGGACCTGCTCGGCCACTCCGCCGGCACGAATCTGGCCGCGCTGTACGCGGCCGGACACCCCGAACGCGTCGGCAGACTCGCGCTGATCACCCCCAGCACGGCGGCATTCGGCATCACCGTCACGGGTGAGGTGCGGGTCGGGACGGCACGGCTGCGCCGCGACGAGCCGTGGTTCCCGGGGGCGTTCGCGGCGCTGGAGGCGCTCGTCGCCGGCCTGCCGGGCGCGGACACCTTCCAGGCCATCGCCCCTTTCTGGTACGGCCGTTGGGACGAGGCCGCCCGTGCCCACCGGGCCGCCGAGGACGTGCAGCGCAACAACGAGGCCGCGGCCGTCTTCGCCGCCGAGGGCGCGTTCGACCCGCCCGCCACCCGCGCGGCTCTCGCCCGTCTCGGCTCACCGGTCCTCGTACTGGCCGGGGAGGTCGACCTCAACTCCCCGCCGCCCGCGGTGGCCGAGCTCTCGGGACTGTTCCCGTACGCCGAGTCGACGGTCCAGCCGGGTGCCGGGCACTTCCCCTGGCTCGACGACGCACAGCGGTTCGTGACGACCACCGAAACGTTTCTGAGCCGCTAGGCAACCGCGATCCCGACCCGCACCCCGCGCCATACACCCCGAACGGGAGACAACCTTGATCGAGACCGCGCGATTCGTCGAAACCCTCGACGCGGAGGGCCAGTTGCTCGCTGACGCCGCCGAACGGGCGGGGACCGACGCCAAGGTGCCCACCTGTCCGGGCTGGCAGGTGGGCGACCTGGTACGGCACACGGGCATGGTGCACCGCTGGGCCACCGCCCATGTCGCCGAGCGGCGCATGACCCCCAACCCTCCCGGCAGTCCGCCCGACCTAGACGGCGATGTGCTGCTCACCTGGTTCCGGGAGGGCCATCGCATCCTCGTCGACACCCTCGCCTCGGCACCGCCCGACCTCGAGTGCTGGACCTTCCTGCCCGCCCCCTCGGCCCTCGGGTTCTGGACCCGGCGGCAGGCCCACGAGACCGCCGTCCACCGGGTGGACGCCGAGTCCGCCCTCGGCACCGCGCGCACCCCGCTCGACCCGGACTTCGCCACGGACGGCATCGACGAGATCCTGCTCGGTTTCCACGCCCGCACCAGGAGCCAGGTCCGCACCGACGAACCGCGGGTACTGCGCGTCCGGGCGACCGACAGGGACGAGGCGCTGTGGACCGTACGCCTGACATCGGAGCCGCCGGCCGCCGAGCGAGTCACGAGCCAGGCGGATCGGTCCGTCCAGGAGGCCGACTGCGAGGTGAGCGGGACCGCCGCCGAGCTCTATCTGGCCCTCTGGAACCGGCAGCCATTCCCCGGGGTGAGCGGCGATCCCGCACTCGCCGCCCTCTGGCAGGAGAAGTCCGCCATCTGAGCCGAACGATCGTTTGCCGCACGGGTATTACATGCACTCGCATTCCTGCCTGTGCATGTACTGGCTCCGTCAACGCATTCCTGAGGCCGGCCGGTGACCCGGAAGGCACACCACCTGCGCGGCCACCGGCTTCTCGACAGGCCTGGTGCTCTCCGCGACGCCTCGCCGCAGGCCGTCCTCGACGCCTACCGGCCCGGGCTGATCGTGGTGACGGGCATCGCACTCGTCGGCCTGCTCGTCTCACTCCCGGGTCTGCGCACACGGCGGCCGAGCCGGTCCGTCGTCGTCACCAAGTCCCCTCAGCGGCAGGAGGAGACAGTGACCGAGCGGGTGGCGGCCCGCGACTGACAGGGCCCCGGCGTCTTTGCCCGGCTGGCGGCTTGCCCGGCCGGGCACCCGCTTGTTTACTCGACGGATGGACAACTACGGGGCACACATGGGTCAGGGCCGCACTCGAAGCACGCAAGCGCGGCGGGACGCGGTCACGGTGGAGATCGGATACGCCCTGTGCAGTGCCGCGTTCCTGGCGGCACTCGTGTTCGCGGTGGTGGCCGGTCCCGCCTGGGTCTTCGGGCTGTCGGATGCCGCGCAGGGCACGCTCGTCGGCGCGGGGGCGACGCTGGGCGCCGTCCTGTTCACGGTGCGCGTGGTGAGCGTACTGAACCGCTTCACGCGCGAGAACGACCGCACCGGCGTGACTCAGCCGAGCCAGCCCGGCCGCACCAACCCCGACTCGTAGGCCAGGACGACCAGTTGGGCCCGGTCGCGGGTGCCCAGCTTCACCATCGTGCGGCTCACATGGGTCTTCGCGGTGAGCGGGCTGACGACCAGGCGCCGGGCGATCTCCTCGTTCGACAGGCCGATCCCGACGAGGGCCATCACCTCGCGTTCCCGTTCGGTGAGCGCGGCGAGGGCGTCGGCGGCGGCCGGCTCCTTCGAACGGGCGGCGAACTCGCCGATCAGACGCCGGGTGACCCCCGGCGAGAGCAGCGCGTCACCCGCGACCACCGACCGGACGGCGCGCAGGAGTTCGTCCGGTTCGGTGTCCTTCACGAGGAAGCCGGAGGCACCGCCGCGGATCGCCTCGAAGACGTACTCGTCGAGTTCGAAGGTGGTCAGCATGACCACCCTGACCTCGTTCAGCGCCGCGTCGCCGGTGATCCGGCGGGTGGCGGCGAGCCCGTCCAGCACCGGCATCCGGATGTCCATCAGGACGACATCGGGGCGCAGTTCGCGTACGGCGCGCAGCGCCTCCTCCCCGTCGGCGGCCTCCCCGGCCACCTCGATGTCCGGCTGCGCGTCGAGCAGCGCCCTGAACCCCGCGCGGACCAACGACTGGTCGTCGGCGAGCAGTACACGGATCACCGGTCCTCCCTCACCCTGAGCGGCAGCACGGCCAGCACCCGGAAACCGCCGTCCTCGCGCGGCCCCGCCTCGATCGTGCCACCGAGGGCGGCGGCCCGCTCCCGCATCCCGGCCAGCCCGTTCCCGCTGCCACCCGCGTCGGCGCCGGTCGCGGGCCCGTCGTCGTCGACGCGCAGCCGCAGAGCACCGCCCGCTTCGTCGACGTCGACCCGCACGCGCGCGTGCCGCGAACCGGAGTGCCGTACGACATTGGTGAGTGCCTCCTGGACGATCCGGAAGGCGGCCAGATCGGCGCCCGGCGGCAGCTTCGGGACCGCGCCCCGCACCTCGACGCTCAGCCCCGCCCCGGCCGCCTGCTCCACCAGTTCGGGCAGACGGTCCAGCCCGGGCGCCGGAGCGCGCGGCGCGTCCCCCGGCGTACGCAGTGTGTCGAGCACCTGGCGCACCTCGCCGAGCGCCTCCTTGCTGGCGGCCTTGATGGTGGTGAGCGCGGTGCGGGCCTGCTCGGGGTCGGAGTCGAGCAGCGCGAGACCGACCCCGGCCTGCACGTTGATCACCGAAATACTGTGCGCGAGTACGTCGTGCAGCTCACGCGCGATCCGCAGCCGCTCCTCGTCGGCGCGTCGCCGCGCGGCCCGGGCACGCTCTGCCCGCTCCCGGTCCCACTGCTCCCGCCGTACCCGGACCAGCTCGGCGACCGCCACGATGGCCACCACCCAGGCTGCGACGACGGCCTCCTGACCCCAGGAGGCGGCCTCGTCCCCGGACGGCGGCAGCCACTGGTACAGCCAGTGCGCGATCAGCACATGCCCCGTCCAGAGCATCCCGACAGCCGCCCAGGCCGCCTTCCGGTGCCCGGCGACGACAGCGCTGAAGCAGCCCAGGGCCACGGTCAGGAAGACCGGCCCGTAGGGATATCCGGCGCCGAGATAGATCATGGCGGCGGTGGCGGTGCCGAAGACGACGAGCACCGGGTGCCGCTGCCGCCACAGCAGCAGCCCCGAACCGACGACAAGCAGGAGACGCGCGAAGAGGTCCAGGTGGGCGCGGTCGTCCGCCTGTTGACCGGCGGCGAACCTCGAGCCGGCCAGTACGAAACCGGTCACCAGCACGGTGGAACGCCAGGGCCAGCGACCGACCCCCCGGTCCGTGCCGGATCCGCCCGCACCGTCCAGCCGGCCCCACCACCGAGGCGGGCCTCCGCCGCGTCCGCGCCCGCGCTGCTCGTCCATGTCGGCCACGCTAGACGGCACCGCCCGGGGTCGGCGTCCGCCGGGCGAGGTGATCACTCGTACTCCCCGGGGAGTACGCGGCCGGGACCGCCCCCCTCTCCCCCGATCCCGCCCCTACTTCTCCTTCTCCCCCTTGACCTCCTTGCCCTCCTGGCCTTCTTTCTCCGGAAACACCAGGCCCACCTCGTGGCCGATCCGGCTGACGGCATAGCGGAAGAACGTCTCCCGGTCCTCGATCACCCGGTTGAACTGGCCGAACAGTTCGAACCCGACCAGCCCGTACACCTGAGCCCAGGCCGAGGCGAGCGCCACCGCCACCTCCGCCGGCAGGTCGGGGGCGATGTCGGCGGCCAACCGCTCGGCTTCCGGCCGCAGTTCGGCGGGGACAGGGATACGCGCCACGCCTACGCTCCGGTGGGCGTCACGCACGATGCCCATCAGCAGCAGCCCGACGCGCGACGCGGCCGGCACGGTCGTGTCGGGCGCCTTGTAGCCGGGGACCGGCGAACCGTAGATCAGCGCGTACTCGTGGGGATGGGCGAGCGCCCACTCGCGCACCGCCTCGCACACCGTGACCCAGCGGCGCAGCGAGGGGGTGTCCGCGACGGCGGCGTGGGCGGACTCGGCGGCCTCACCCAGGGAGTCGTAGGCGTCGATGATGAGCGCGGTCAGCAGGTCGTCCCGGCTGGGGAAGTAGCGGTACAGCGCGGAGGAGACCATGCCCAGCTCGCGGGCGACGGCCCGCAGCGAGAGTTTGGCGGCGCCTTCCGCCGCCAGTTGTCTGCGCGCCTCGTCCTTGATCGACGAGGTGACCTCGATCCGGGCGCGGGCGCGGGCTCCTTGTGCGGTGGTCATGGTTTTGAGTGTGCCATGCGTTCAGAGCAGTGCACACAAACGAGAGCATGGAACAAAAAAGAGAGCAGTGCTCTTGATTTGGAGCACCGATCTCCTGCACACTTCCCTTAAGCGCGAGCAAAGCGCGCTCTCCGGCCAGAACTCCAGGAGGACACCATGACGACGACGTCGGCCCACTACATGAAGCCCAAGGCGTTCGAACAGGCCATGAACGGACTGGTCGGCTGGCTCGCGCGTCACGGCGTGAGCCTCATGGGCACCGCCGAACTCTCCGTCCTCGGTCGCAAGAGCGGCGAATGGCGCCAGGTGCCCGTCAACCCGCTTCCGTACCCGGGCGGCCCGTACCTTGTGTCGGCGCGCGGCCACTCCGAATGGGTGCGGAACATGCGCGCCGCCGGCGGCGGACAGCTGAAAGTCGGCCGCCGGGTGCAGGAGTTCACCGCCGTCGAGCTGACCGACGCGGAGAAGCCGGCCGTGCTGCGCCCCTACCTCAAGAAGTGGGGCTGGGAGGTGGGGCGCTTCTTCGGCGACGTCGACGTCAACTCCACCGACGAGGAACTGCTCGCCGCCGCGCCCAAGCACCCCGTCTTCCGGATCACCGTCAAGTCGTGAACGCCCCGCGGACCTGTCCGCCGTGCCTCAGGGCCTGTCGAGCGCGGTCAGGGCGCGCCCGGCCAGCGGATGGGTGCGCACCAGCTCGCCCAGTGAGGTGGAGCCGCGGGTGATGTCCCGGAAGGCGTTCCACGCGGGGCGGAAGCCGGTCAGGGCGGCGTGGAAGACGCCGGGGCGCCGCTCGAACGCCTTCAGCATGCTCCGGCCGACAGCCATCTCCACGCCCAGTCCCGCCTTGATGGCGAACGCGTAGTTCAGGGCCTGGCGTCGCGTGTCCACAGCGTCGTGGGCCTCCGCGATCCGGACCGCCCACTCCCCCGCGAGCCGCCCCGAGCGCAGCGCGAACGAGATGCCCTCCCGGGTCCAGGGCTCCAGCAGGCCCGCCGCGTCACCGCAGACCAGTACCCGGCCGCGGGAGAGCGGCGAGTCGTCGGCCCGGCAACGGGTCAGATGGCCGGAGGAGATGCTCGGCTCGAAGCCGGCCAGCCCCAGCCGGGCGACGAAGTCCTCGAGATACCGCTTGGTGGCCGCGCCCTCTCCGCGCGCCGAGATCACACCGACCGTCAGCGTGTCCCCCTTGGGGAACACCCAGCCGTAACTGCCGGGCATCGGGCCCCAGTCGATGAGCACCCGCCCCTGCCAGTCCTCGGCGACGGTCGGCGGCACCGGGATCTCCGCCTCCAGACCCAGATCCACCTGGTCGAGTTTCACCCCGACGTGTGCTCCTATGCGGCTGGCGCTGCCGTCCGCGCCCACCACCGCGCGGGCCAGCACCGTCTCACCGCCCTGTGTGACGACGGCGACCGTCCGCCGGTCCGGCACCGCCGAGCCGTGCTGCTCGACCCGGGACACCGAGACGCCCGTACGCAGCTCGGCGCCCGCCTTCTGGGCGTGCTCGACGAGTTGCTGGTCGAACTCGGGCCGGTTGATCAGCCCGAACAGCATCTGCTTGGAACGGCGAGTGCGGGTGAAACGGCCGTTGTTGGAGAAGGTGACCGCGTGCACCTTGTCCCTGAAGGGGAGTTCGAAGCCGGGCGGCAGGGAGTCCCGGGAGGGGCCGATGATTCCGCCGCCGCACGTCTTGTAGCGCGGCAGTTCCGCCTTCTCCAGCAACAGCACGCTGCGGCCGGCGACCGCCGCCGCGTACGCGGCCGAAGCCCCCGCCGGTCCCGCGCCCACCACGACGACGTCCCACACCTGCGCCACGTCGTCCGACGAAGAGTTCTCGCTGCTCACGATGGTCTGCTGCTCCTGGTCCATCCGTCTGCCGCACCTGTTCCTCCGCATCCTACGGCGGGCGTCGCCACAGTCCGCTGTGGGAGGATCACAGGACTTGTCTCGTACAACGTCGCACCCACAAGGAGCGTGCCCATGTCCTCGAATCCGGTCGCCGAGACCGTCGCCTCCCTGATGCCGAGGGCCCGGGCGGAACTCACCGAACTGGTGGCGTTCAAGTCGGTGGCGGACTTCGAGCAGTTCCCGAAGAGCGAGAGCGAGGCCGCCGCGAACTGGGTCGCGGACGCGCTGCGCGCCGACGGCTTCCAGGACGTGGCCCTGCTCGACACCCCGGACGGCACCCAGTCGGTGTACGGCTTCCTGCCCGGCCCCGAGGGCGCCAAGACCGTGCTCCTCTACGCCCACTACGACGTACAGCCGCCGCTCGACGAGGCCGGCTGGATCAGCCCGCCGTTCGAGCTGACCGAGCGCGACGGCCGCTGGTACGGGCGCGGCGCCGCCGACTGCAAGGGCGGCCTCATCATGCACCTGCTCGCGCTGCGCGCCCTTCGGGCGAACGGCGGGGTGCCGGTCAACGTCAAGGTGATCGCCGAGGGTTCGGAGGAAATGGGCACGGGCGGTCTCGAGCGGTACGCCGAGGAACACCCCGAACTGCTCGCCGCCGACGCGATCGTCATCGGCGACGCGGGCAACTTCCGCGTCGGCCTGCCGACGGTCACCTCGACGCTGCGCGGGATGACCATGCTGCGGGTCAAGGTCGACACCCTGGAGGGCAACCTCCACTCGGGCCAGTTCGGCGGGGCCGCGCCCGACGCGCTGGGCGCCCTGATCCGCGTACTCGACTCACTGCGCGCCGAGGACGGTTCGACGACGGTCGACGGGCTCACGGACGACGCGGTGTGGGACGGCCTCCAGTACGACGAGGAGCAGTTCCGTACGGACGCCAAGGTGCTCGACGGGGTGGAGCTGATCGGCTCCGGCCCGGTCGCCGACCGGATCTGGGCGCGCCCGGCGGTCACCGTCCTCGGCATCGACTGCCCGCCGGTGGTCGGCGCGACCCCGTCCGTGCAGGCGAGCGCCCGCGCCCTGGTCAGCCTGCGGGTGCCGCCGGGCGTGGACGCGGCGGCGGCGACCAAGCTCCTGGAGGCGCATCTGACGGCGCACACGCCGTGGGGTGCGCGGGTGAGCATGGAACAGATCGGCCAGGGCCAGCCGTTCCGCGCCGACACCGCGAGCCCGGCGTACGAGGCGATGGCCGAGGCCATGGCGGTCGCGTTTCCGGGCCAGGAGATGCAGTACGCGGGCCAGGGCGGCTCGATCCCCCTGTGCAACACCCTCGCGTCGCTCTACCCCCGGGCCGAGATCCTGCTGATCGGCCTGAGCGAGCCGGAGGCCCAGATCCACGCGGTGAACGAGAGCGTGTCCCCGGAGGAACTGGAGCGCCTGTCGGTGACAGAGGCCCTGTTCCTCCGGAACTACGCCGCGTCCTGAGTCCGCCGGGAACCATGTCCTACTCCACCTCGGCCTGTCCCACGGCCACCCCCGCCTCCAGATAGAGCGCGGCGCCCAACTCGCGCGCCCGCAGCGCCCCGCGCAGGCGCTCGTAGCGCACGGGCGGCAACAGGCCGGCGGCCTCTTCCTCGGTGACGAAGCGCCAGCCGCGCAGTTCGGGGCCGGGCAGCAATAGCTGCCCGGCGACGGCGCTGTCGAGCCGCCCCCCGTCGAAGAGGAGGCGCAGCCCGCCGTGGCCGGGCGGCGCGGGCGACTCCCAGTCGATGACGAGGAGCCGGGGTACGTCGGTGAGGTGGATGCCCGTCTCCTCGGCGACCTCGCGCATGCCCGCGCGCGCGGGTGCCTCGCCCCGCTCGACGACTCCGCCGGGGAATTCCCAGCCCGCCTTGTAGGTGGGGTCGACGAGCAGGACCCGGTCCTGTTCGTCGAAGAGCAGGACCCCGGAGGCCACGGTCTCACCGGTGGGTTCCGGGGTCTGCACGATGTCGCACACGGGTGCGGTCCCGCTGCTGACGGCTTCGGCGATCCGTACGGCCGTCTCGTACGGGGTGAGGGCGCTGGTGTCGACCGGGTGCGCGTCGGCGGTGAGCCAGGAGGCGAGCGCCGTCCGGTAGGGCTCGATCTGGTCGTACGACCACTGGCGTACGCGTATTTCCGCGTCCGGGAGGTCCGGTGGGACCTCGCGGGTGGCTATTCGTTCGCGCAGGATCGTTTCCGCCGGGGCGAGGAGCACATGCCGGACCGTGATCCGGCGGGCGGCGAGACCGCCGAAGATCTCGTCACGGTACTCCTGGCGGAGAAGCGTCATGGGCACCACGAGGGTGCCGCCGAGCTCCGCGAGCAGGGCGGCGGCAGTGTCCACCACGAGCCGACGCCAGATCGGCAGATCCTGGAAGTCACCGACCTCCGCGAGGCGCTTGGGTGGCAGCAGTTGTGCGAGTGCCCCGCCGATGACCTCGGGGTCGAAGAGCGTGCTGTTCGGGATCAGTTCGATCAGTTCGCGTGCGGTGGTGGTCTTACCCGCACCGAACGCGCCGTTGACCCAGACGATCACGTTTCCCCCTCTTCTGTTGGACCCCTGAGGCTTGCCCGTTCCACCCTGCCACGGAAACCAGATCCAGTTGAGGCCGCCGACACAGTGGCGCCGGTGCCCCGCCACACGGGACACCGGCGCCACTCGAACCACTTCCGGCCTGTCAGCCGTTGGTGCTGTCGCCTCCCAGCGCGTTCTCGTCCACGGCCAGGCTGTCGCCGGCGACGGTGTGGTCGAGGGTGCTGAGCGTGTCGTCCACGCTCAGATCGCCCAGGGCGTCGGCCCCGAGACCGTGGGAGGGGGTGATCGCCGCGACGACGAACCCGGTGGCGAGGGAGGCGATGGCGAGCATGCTGCGCTTCTTCATGCCCGGTTCAACTGCCGAACAGGGCCGGGGGTCACGGTGTTCGCGCACCGTGTCACATTCCTGGCTCCCCTGCCGTCCTCCTTTTCGAAGACTCCGTCCACCGACCACAGGAGAGACCGCGATGTCGTCGACAACCGGCACTACGGACAACGCAGCGACCCTCGACCGCCTCCACTCCGCCGTGAACAGCGGCGACCTGGACATCGTCTCGAAGGCCATCGACGAGCTCGTCGCACCGGACGTGCTCTTCCACGCGCCGGTACCGATGGGCGCCACGGGCGCGGAGGCCATGAAACGGGTGTGGGAGGTGCTGCTGCGCGCGTTCCCCGACATCCGCGTCACCGTCGAGGAGACGATCGCGGAGGGCGACAAGGTCGTCTCCAGGAACACCGTGACCGGGACCCACCGGGGCGAGTACCAGGGCCTGCAGCCCACCGGCAGGACCGTCACCTACGGCGAGATCTTCATCTGCCGGTTCGCCGAAGGGCGGATCATCGAGATCCGGGGAGTCGTCGACGTCCTCACGCAGCTGCGCCAGCTCGGCGCCCTGCCGGCACCGTCCTGACGCGCCCACGGCACGGCGGTGCACGGCAGGCCGGAACCTCCTGGCGAGGCCGGGTCCCCGACCCGACCCCTTCCAACAGGTCCTGCCGTGCACGTCACTTCACCGGTTGCGCCCCGACGCGGTGACCGGACCGTCCCCGCAGGGCCTCACACGCTCGTCTGAGCCGTGTCGTCCGCCCTGCGGGTCAGCGCCGCCGCTGCCGCGCCGACCAGGCCCGCGTCCGTGCCCATCTGCGCCGGTACGACCTCCAGGCGGTGCACGAACGACAGGGTCGCGTAGGTCTTCAGCGCCGCGCGCAGGGGCGTGAACAGGATGTCGCCGGCCTTCCCCACGCCGCCGCCGATCACGGCGACGTCGATCTCCACGAGGGTCGCTGTGGCGGCGATGCCCGCCGCCAGCGCCTGGGCCGCGCGCTCGAAGGAGGCGACGGCGACCGGGTCGCCGGACCGCGCCGCCTCCGCGACGGCGGCGGCCGAGGTGTCCCCGCCGGGGCCCGGCTGCCAGCCGTTCGCCAGCGCCCGGCGCGCGATGTTGGGGCCGCTGGCGATGCGCTCCACGCAGCCGCGGGAGCCGCAGGCGCACGGGTCGCCGTCGAGTTCGACGCTGATGTGCCCGATGTGGCCCGCGTTGCCGGTGGGGCCCGGGTGCAGTCGCCCATTGAGGACCAGGCCGCCGCCGACACCGGTCGAGACGACCATGCACAGCGCGTTGTCGTGGCCGCGGGCGGCGCCCTGCCAGTGTTCGGCCGCGGTGATGGCCACGCCGTCCCCGATCAGTTCGACGGGCAGGCCACCGGTCGCGGCGCGAACCCGCTCCACGAGCGGATAGCCGCGCCAGCCGGGCACGTTCACCGGGCTCACCGTGCCCGCGGAGGCGTCCACCGGCCCCGCGCTGCCGATGCCGACGGCTGTCGCCCGTCTCCACAGCGACGACCCGGTCAGCTCCGCGAGGACCTCCTCCACGGCCCTCATCACGGTTTCCCCGTCCTCACGGGCGGGCGTAGGGCGCTGTGCGCGCTGCAGGATCCGGCCGTGGCCGTCCACCAGCGCTCCGGCGATCTTGGTTCCGCCGATGTCGAGCGCGGCCACGAGGTCGGTGTGCATCAGTGTCGGATCTCCCTGTCAACCTGGCGAAATGCGGGGGCAGACCGGTCTGATGGTGGGGGCGCAGGCCGGAGTTGATGGTGGACAGTGTCCCCTGCATCTGACAACGTTGTCCAGGCTCTATGCTCGATGCCACATCCTCATACACAACAAGGGACGGCGCATCCCCCGGACGCACCACGGTCCGGAAGCTCAGGCATCTCGGTCCGGAGGCTCAGGCTGACCGCCGTGGACCGCCGTCACCCCCTCGACGACAGGACAGGACTGCGCATCGTGGCCGACACCGCCCGCCGCCCGGAGAACCGCTACGGCAACCGTCCGACCATGAAGGACGTGGCCGCGCGTGCCGGGGTCGGTCTGAAGACGGTCTCCCGTGTCGTCAACAGCGAACCCGGGGTCACCCCGGAGACCGAGCGTCGCGTCCAGGAGGCCATCGACGCGCTGGGGTTCCGCCGCAACGACAGCGCGCGGGTGCTGCGCAAGGGCAGTACGGCGTCCATCGGCCTCGTCCTGGAGGACCTCGCCGACCCGTTCTACGGCCCCCTGAGCCGGGCGGTCGAGGAGATCGCCCGGGCGCACGGCGCGCTGCTCATCAACGGGTCGAGCGCCGAGGACCCGGACCGCGAGCAGGAGCTGGTGCTGGCGCTGTGCGCACGACGCGTGGACGGGCTGGTGATCATTCCGGCCGGTGACGACCACCGCTATCTGGAGCCCGAGTTGAAGGCGGGCGTCGCCACCGTGTTCGTGGACCGGCCGGCCGGGCGGATCGACGCCGATGTGGTCCTGTCGGACAGTTTCGGCGGCGCTCGCGACGGTGTGGCGCATCTGATCGCGCACGGACACCGCCGGATCGGTTTCATCGGCGACATGCCCCGCATCCACACCGCCGCCGAGCGGCTTCGCGGCTACCGCGCCGCGATGGAGGACGCCGGCATACCGGTCGAGGACGAGTGGATGTCGCTCGGCGTCACCGACCCGGAGCGGGTGCGCCGCGCGGCCGAGGAGATGCTCGCCGGACCGTCCCCGGTCACGGCGATCTTCGCGGGAAACAACCGGGTGACGGTGACGGTCGTCCGGGTCCTCGCCGAGCACCGCCGTGCCGTCGCCCTCGTGGGCTTCGACGACTTCGAACTCGCCGACCTGCTCCAGCCGGGCGTCACTGTCGTCGCCCAGGACTCGGCCCAGCTCGGCCGTACGGCCGCCGAACGCCTCTTCCGCCAGCTGGACGGCACTCTGCTCACCCCGGAGCGCATCGAACTCCCGACCCGTCTGATCACCCGGGGCTCGGGAGAACTGCCCCCGGCGGACTGACCGGCGGATGCCCACACTCGAGTCCCTCGGCCTCGCCGGGGCCCCGCGCGAGCACCCGCTCACCTACCCGGGCGCATGGCCGAGCGAGTCCGGGATCCTGGACGGCGACCGGTTCCTTCCTCTCCCCGTCGGCCCGCCGCCCGGCCTCTCCAGCGTTTTCCCCGACCGGGCGCCCGTCCTCGCCGTCGGCTCCAACGCGTGCCCGGGTCAACTGCGGCACAAGATGGCGGAGTTCGACATCCGTGAGCCGCTCCCGATGACCCGGGCCCTGGTCACCGGGCTCGAGGTCGGCGTCTCGGCGCATGTGAGCCGACTGGGATATGTGTCCGCCTCGCCCTTCAACTCCCCCGGTAACGTACGGGAGTTGTTCGTCACCTGGCTCGACGCGGACCAGTTGGCCGTCATCGACGCCAGCGAGGGAGTGCCGGTGCCGACGGGCCCCTACGACCGTGCCTGGCTCCCCTCCCCGGAGGTGGGCGTCGAGTTGGAGTCCGGCGAGCGGCTTTCCGGCGTGTACGCGTACATCAATCGGCGCGGTGTGCTGCACGACGGTGCGGGAAGTCCGCGCCGGCACCCGGGAGAACGCCGGCTGCTCACCGAACTCCTCGACGAATCAGCGGGTTTGCGGAACCTGTTCGGCGACACACCGGAAGAGTTCTGCGCCCGGGCCCGTTTCGACAGGGAGCGGTGCGACCGGGGCACCCTGCTGTTCGCGGAGGAGGGGCTGGTGGTCCCGTCCGGCCTGGAGCCGTACGTACGGGCTCAGCACAGCGGGAGTCCGGGCACCGGGCTGTCGTTGTCGCCGCCCTTGATGTAGACGTCGCTGACATAGACACCGGCGTTGCCGCTGTCGTCGTCGGTCTTCGCCCACCAGACGTTCGTCCACTGGCCGTAGGTCTCGCGCCTGCCCAGGTTCTGCTGACAGTAGAAGTAGTTGATACCGGCGTTGAGGACACCGACCTCGGCACCGGACGCGGTGTAGGACTTCGCGGTGCGCCAGACCGAGCAGTCGTACTTGCCGTCACCTTTCGACTCGCACGCGGGGGCGGGGCTGGGGGCCGGGGTGGGAGCGGGGGTGGGCGTCACGTCTCCGCCCGTACCACTCCCGCCGGCCGCGCCTGTTCCGGCGGTCGGGCCGGTGCCACCGGAAGTGCCGCCGGAGGTGCCGCCACCCGTCGTGCCGCTTTCCGAGGTCTGTGCCGGGGTCGGGGCGGCGCTGGAGCTGCGGTTCGTCGGCGGGGACTCGGACTTGGCGGCGCCCTTGCCGGCGGGCGTGGGCTCGACGGAGGGGTCCGCGCTGGCCTTGCCGGTTCCCTTGGAGTGCTCGGCGACGCTGCTGCCCTCGGACGCCACACGCCGACCGTTCGCCTCGCTCTCGGCCTCGTCACCGAGCAGCGCCACGGTAATTCCGGCGGCAGCGAGAACCACGGCGACGGCCGCAACGGCGAGCAACGCGCGTCCCCTGCGGCGGGGTTGGGCGGAAACGGGCACCGGGACAGTGAACGTGGTCGGAGCCGCGAGGTAGCCGGGTTCCGGCTCACCGACGTCAGGCAGAGAGCCGACGGGACCGAATCCGGGCGTCACGGATGCCATCGGCGCAGGTGACCCGAAGCCGGGCGGCGAGGCGGGCAGCGGGGCTCCAGAGGCGGGCGACGCCTGCGCGGCTCCGGAAGCCGGCGACGCAGGCTGCGTGGATTCGGAAGCATGGGGTGTCGGCTGCGCGGCTCGGCCGGAGGGCCACGCCTGCTCGGCGGCTCCATAGGCAGACGACGCAGGCTGCACGGACCCGGATGCGGGCGACGCCTGCTCGGCGGCCCCCGAAGCCGGCGACGCAGGCTGCGTGGATTCGGAAGCATGGGGTGTCGGCTGCGCGGCTCGGCCGGAGGGCCACGCCTGCTCGGCGGCTCCATAGGCAGACGACGCAGGCTGCACGGCTTCGGAGGCGTGCGACGCCGAACTGGCGACTCCAAAGGCAGGCAACGTCGACTGCGGGGCTCCAGAGGCAGGTATTGCCGGTTGCGCGGCTCGAGCGGAGGGCGACACTTGCTCGGCGACTCCGGAGGCGGGCGGGGCCTGCCCGGCGGCCCCCGAAGCGGGCGGCGCAAGCTGCGCGGGACCCGAAGCCGGCGCCGCCAGCCCAGCCACTCCATGAGCAGGCGACGTCGACCGCGGGGCTCCGGAGGCGGGCGGCGCAGGCTGCGTGGGAGCGGAAACGGGCGCGGCTTCAGGAGCGGGCTGCGGGCCGGCCGGGCCGGGGCTCGGCGGGGGCGGCGCGTTCAGCGGCGGTGGGGGCGTCTCGGGCTCAGTCGCTTCGTTCTCCGCTGCCTGGGGTCCAGCGTTGCCGGCCGTCCCGGACAACCGCAGCCCCGTCGTCGGCGTGTCCGTGGCGCCGGTCGAGGGCAACGCCGGAGCACCGCTCGGGGGCGCGCCCGCACCGCCCGTAGGGGTGCTCGTGGCGCCGCCCGGAGGCGTGCCCGTGGCCGATGCCACTGCCTCGAGCAGGCTCCGCGCCGTTTCCGCGTTCGGGCGCTCCTCCGGTGCCTTGGCCATCAGTTGCCGTAGGACCGGGCCCAGGGCGCCGGCCCTGCGGGGGTCCGGGAGGGGTTCCGCCACGATCGCGGTGAGGGTGGACCAGGTCGACGTACGGCGGAAGGGCGAGGTGCCCTCGACGGCCGCGTACAGCGTGGCACCCAGGGCCCAGATGTCCGACGCCGGGCCGGGAGCGTTGCCCTGGGCCCGTTCGGGGGCCAAGTAGTCCAGGGAGCCCACTAGTTCACCGCTGCGGGTGAGGTTCGTGGCCGAGCCGTCGCCGGGGTCCTCCATCGTGGCGATGCCGAAGTCGGTGAGAACGACCCGGCCGGAGGTCTCCAGCAGGATATTGCCCGGCTTCACGTCCCGGTGCAGCACGCCGACGCGGTGCGCGGCGGCCAGCGCGTCCATGACCTGGGCGCCGATTCCGGCCACCTCGCGCGGGTCCAGGGTGCCGCGCTCGCTCAGGACGTCGTCCAGGGAGCGGCCGTCGACCAGTTCCATGACGATCAGGGGGCGGCCGTCGATCTCCGCGACATCATGGACGGCGACCACTCCGCGGTGGCGGATCCGGGCCGCGGCCCGGGCCTCGCGCTGCATCCGCAGCCGCAGGGCGGCCAGTTCAGGTGCGGCGGCGTCAGTGAAGGTGCGCAGTTCCTTCACCGCGACCTCACGGCCGAGGACCTCGTCGACCGCGCGCCAGACGACTCCCATGCCCCCGCGCCCGAGCCGGTCGACGACCCGGTAGCGGCCGGCCAGCAGACGACCGGCCCCGGTCGTCCCGCCCGCCGCCCGCTCCTCCGGCTGTCCGGCCGTCTGTCCGTGCTCCGGCGAAGACACCACTGCCCCGTTCGTGTGACCCACTCATGCGTTCGTACAGATTACGTGGGTGACAGGTGCCCTTCAGCACAGCCCGCCCAGCCGTGGGGCAGGCCAGCATCGTGGCGCTCTAGAGCGTCGCCGGCGTGTGTCCAGGTCGGGCGAAGCCCTCCAGGTCCGACCGGGTGAGGCCGTTCGTCGCCAGGGTTACCTCCGCCGTGTCCAGGGCGCCGCAGTCCAGGCCGCGCAGCAGATAGCCGCTGAGGGCCTTGGCGGTGGCGGGCTCGTCCATGACGTCGCCCCCGGCGCGGTTGGCGTAGCGGGACAGGCGGGCGGCGGCCTGTTCGTAGCCCTCGCGGTAGAAGGCGAAGACGGCCGCGTACCGGGTCGGGATGTGCCGGGGGTGCATGTCCCAGCCCTGGTAGTAGGCGCGGGCGAGGGCGCGGCGGGTGAGGCCGTAGTGCAGACGCCAAGCCGCGTGGACGTGCTCGGTCGGGCCGACGGGCAGGACGTTGGTGGAGCCGTCCGAGACGCGTACGCCGGTGCCCGCAGCCGCGACCTGCATGATCGCCTTGGCGTGGTCGGCGGCCGGGTGGTCGCTGGCCTGGTGGGCGGCGGAGACGCCCAGGCAGGCGCTGTAGTCGAAGGTGCCGTAGTGCAGGCCGGTGGCGCGGCCATCGGCGGCCTGGATCATCCGGGCGACTGTGGCCGTGCCGTCGGTGGCGAGGATGGCCTGGCTGGTCTCGATCTGGATCTCGAAGCCGAGCCTGCCGGGCGTGAGGCCGCGCGCCTTCTCGAATTCCTCCAAGAGCCTGACCATCGCCGTGACCTGCTCGGCGTATGTCACCTTGGGAAGGGTGAGGACCAGCCCCTCGGGGAGTCCGCCGGCGTCCATCAGACCGGTGAGGAAGATGTCGAGGGTGCGGATGCCCCGGTCGCGTACCGGCGCCTCCATGCACTTCATCCGGATGCCCATGTAGGGGGCGGCCGTGCCCTTCGCGTACGCCTCGGCGATCAGACGGGCCGCGCGGGCCGCCGTCTCGTCCTCCTCGGCGTCCGGGCGGGGGCCGTAGCCGTCCTCGAAGTCGACGCGCAGGTCCTCGATCGGTTCACGCTCCAGTTTGGCGCGGACACGGTCGTGGACGGGTTCGGCGAGGTCGTCGGACAGGCCGAGGACCGCGGCGAGGGAGGCGGCGTCGGGGGCGTGCTCGTCCAGGGCGGCGAGGGCCTGGTCGCCCCAGGAGCGGATGGTGTCCGCCGCGAAGACGTCGCCGGGGACGTACACCGTGTGGACGGGCTGGCGGGTGCCGGGGTCTCCGGGGTAGCGGCGCGCCAACTCCGCGTCGACCGGGGCGAGGGAGGCACTGATCCCCTCGCTGACGGTGCCCGCGAGGCTCGTCGTCACGTTTTCCTGCCGGCCCTGCACCATCAAGAACCCTCCGCATTCCGCAGTACGGAATCATTGATCCGCATAACGAAGCTAGTCGTCGATCTTCGCCCGGGTCAACACCGTCTCGAGGTGTGATTCCCGATCCTCTTGCCAGGTCACTGCTGATCCGGGCGCCCTCTTCCGTATTCAGTGGGCAAGGATCATTCTGACTCCGAAGGGGAGGGGATCGCGTGCCGAGAGAGATCGGAGTGACGCGTCGTCACGGACTCAAGTCCGTTGCGGCCGCCGCCATCGCCATGCCGCTGCTGACCACGGCGGGTTCGTCGATACCGGCGGCTGCCGGCGGGCACGCGGACCCGTTGAACGTCATGACGTTCAACGTGCGTTTCGCGACCGTGATCGACAAGACGCCGCGCTGGTCCGTGCGTCGTCCGGTGATGCGGGAGCTGTTGCGTCGCGAGCGACCCCACGTCATCGGGACCCAGGAAGGGCTCTACCAGCAGGTGCGCGCGATCGAGAAGGATCTCGGCGGGCACTACGACTGGATCGGTACCGGCCGGGGCGGTGGCAGCAAGGACGAGTTCATGGCGGTCTTCTACGACACCCGGAGACTGGAACCGCTCGAGTTCGATCACTTCTGGCTGTCCGACACGCCGTACACGATCGCCTCCAACACCTGGGGCGCGGACTGGCTGCGCATGGTGACCTGGGTGAGGTTCGCCGATCTCGCCGACGGGAGGCGGGAGTTCTACGTCCTCAACACCCATCTGGACAACGTCAGCCAGTACGCCCGGGAGCGTTCAGCGAAGCTGATCGGCAAGACGATCGCCGGGTGGGACGCGTCGAAGCCGGTTGTCGTGACCGGCGACTTCAACTCGGCCGCCCACGAGAACCGGGTGTACGACCTGATGCTGGGGAACGGGCTCGTGGACACCTGGGACACGGCGGCCTCGCGCGGCCCGGCGTACGGGACACTCAACGGCTACCGGGCACCCGTACTGGGCGGCCGGCGCATCGACTGGATCCTGACCTCACCCGGGGTGACCACACACCGGGCGGCGGTCAACACCTTCTCCGTCGACGGGATGTACGCGAGCGACCATCTGCCGGTGCAGGCCTCGCTGACCCTGGGATGAGCTGAGACCCCCGGGACCGGTCGTGCGGTCGCGGGGGCCTCGACGGCTCAGGAGGCTGCTCAGCCCTTGCGGGCGTTGATCTCCTCGGTGAGCTGCGGGACGACGTCGAAGAGGTCGCCGACGACGCCGTAGTCGACGAGGTCGAAGATCGGGGCCTCGGAGTCCTTGTTGACGGCCACGATGGTCTTCGAGGTCTGCATACCGGCGCGGTGCTGGATGGCGCCGGAGATGCCGTTGGCGATGTACAGCTGCGGCGAGACGGACTTGCCGGTCTGGCCGACCTGGTTGGTGTGCGGGTACCAGCCGGCGTCCACCGCGGCGCGGGAGGCACCGACGGCCGCGCCGAGGGAGTCGGCGAGCGCCTCGATGAGCGGGAAGTTCTCGGCGCCGTTGACGCCACGGCCGCCGGAGACGACGATCGCGGCCTCGGTCAGCTCCGGACGGCCGGTCGACTCGCGCGGGGTGCGCCCGGTGACCTTGGTGCCCGTGGCCTGCGCGGAGAAGGTGACCTCCAGTGCCTCGACGGCACCGGCGGCCGGGGCGGCCTCGACGGCGGCCGAGTTCGGCTTGACCGTGATGACCGGGGTGCCCTTGGCGACGCGGGACTTGGTGGTGAAGGACGCGGCGAACGCGGACTGCGTGGCGACCGGGCCCTCGTCACCGGCCTCGAGGTCGACGGCGTCGGTGATGATGCCGGAGCCGATGCGCAGCGCGAGGCGGGCGGCGATCTCCTTGCCCTCGGCGGAGGAGGGGACCAGCACGGCGGCCGGGGACACGGCCTCGTAGGCGGCCTGGAGGGCGTCGACCTTCGGGACGACGAGGTAGTCGGCGTACTCGGCGGCCTCGTGGGTGAGGACCTTGACGGCGCCGTGCTCGGCGAGGACGGCGGCGGTGTCGGCGGCACCGGCACCCAGCGCCACCGCGACCGGCGAACCGATGCGGCGGGCGAGCGTCAGCAGCTCCAGGGTGGGCTTGCGGACGGCACCGTCCACGTGATCGACGTAGACGAGAACTTCAGCCATGGGACTTCTACTCTCCTGCTTGCGGAAGATGAGGGGCGGTCGGCGAGTCGGGGCTCACGGAGATGAGCTCCGGACGGGGCCTAGATGAACTTCTGGCCCGCGAGGAACTCGGCGAGCTGCTTGCCGCCCTCGCCCTCGTCCTTGACGATCGTGCCGGCCGTGCGCGCCGGGCGCTGGGTCGCGGAGTCGACCACCGAGTAGGCGCCTTCCAGACCGACTTCCTCGGCCTCCAGGTCGAGGTCGGACAGGTCCCAGGCCTCCACCGGCTTCTTCTTGGCGGCCATGATGCCCTTGAAGGACGGGTAACGCGCCTCACCCGACTGGTCGGTGACCGACACGACGGCCGGGAGGGAGGCCTCCAGCTGCTCGGAGGCGGAGTCGCCGTCACGGCGGCCCTTGACGACACCGTCCTCGACGGAGACCTCGGAGAGCAGGGTGACCTGCGGAACACCCAGACGCTCGGCGAGCAGCGCCGGTACGACACCCATGGTGCCGTCGGTGGAGGCCATGCCGGAGATGACCAGGTCGAAGCCGGCCTTCTCGATGGCCTTGGCCAGCACGAGGGAGGTGCCGATGGCGTCGGTGCCGTGCAGGTCGTCGTCCTCGACGTGGATCGCCTTGTCGGCGCCCATCGAAAGGGCCTTGCGGAGCGCGTCCTTGGCGTCCTCGGGGCCGACGGTCAGGACCGTGATCTCGGCGTCGTCGGCCTCGTCGGCGATCTGCAGCGCCTGCTCGACGGCGTACTCGTCGAGCTCCGAGAGCAGACCGTCCACGTCGTCACGGTCGACGGTCAGGTCATCGGCGAAGTGCCGGTCGCCAGTGGCGTCGGGCACGTACTTCACAGTGACAACGATCCTCAAGCTCACGCCGGCTCTCCTACTGCATCGTCTGTTCCGGGCTGCCTTCCTGCAGGCAGCATAGGCGCCTCAAAGCGGCAGATCCCGATGGGGGCGACCCACGCTCCGAACTAAATATTACTCGCCAGTACACCCACTCGGCGTCCACTGAGCAAGCGCTTTGACGTGTGACCTTCGCAACGCAGCGTAACCGGAACCGGGCGCCCCCGCTCCGTCGCCAAAATCACACCACACCGACGGGCCGATCACGGACGGTCAGTCCCGGAGCCCGTTGAACCGGCCCTGGTGATAGAGCAGCGGACGTCCGGAACCCGCGGGATCGCCCGCCATGACCTCGGCCAGCACCACCCGGTGGTCGCCGGCCGGTACGCGTGCCAGGGGCCGGCACACCAGCCAGGCGAGGACGTCGTCGAGGACGGGCACCCCGTGGGGACCCTCGTGCCAGGCCGTGGGCGCGCCGAACCGGTCGGCGCCGCTACGGGCGAAGGTCGCGGCCAGCTCGTGCTGGTGCTCGCCGAGTATGTGCACGCCGACATGGTCGGCCTCGGCGACCGCGGGCCAACTGGAGGCCCCGGTGCTGATGCCGAAGGAGACGATCGGGGGTTCCGCGGAGACGGAGGCGAGGGAGGTCGCGGTGAAGCCGACGGGACCGGCGCTCCCCCGGGCGGTGATCACGGCGACACCGGCCGCGTGCTGCTGGAAGACCGAACGCAGAAGGTCGGGAGAGGCGGGAACGATGGACCGGGGGGAACCGAGGGCGGGCGTAGCGGTCATGGACTTGTCCTTCTGCGGGAGGCGGTGAGCTGGGCGGTGGCTGCTCAACGGCCCGGACAGCGCGCGCTCGCGGTGCGCACGAGGTCCACGTGGACGCGCGCGTGGAGAAGGAGTTCCGGAGGCATAGGGTCAGGCTGACGATAGTTGGCGTGCGCAGTCAAGTGGCTTCCGACATCTGGGAGATGCGTCACCGAACGCACCATCAGCGGAAGTACCGGAAACCCGGGCGCCCTCAAACGGCCTCCCCCAGCGCCGCGATGACCTCTTCCTTGCGCGGCTGCCCGGTCGCCCGCCGCACGATCCGCCCGTCGGCGTCGAGCACCAGCACGGTGGGCGTCTTGAGGATGTCGAGCCTGCGTACGAGGTCCAGGTGCTCCTCGGCGTCGATCTCGACGTGGGTGACGCCGGGGACGACACCGGCCACCTCCCCGAGGACGCGGCGGGTGGCCCGGCAGGGCGCGCAGAACGCGCTGGAGAACTGGACGAGCGTCGCCCGCTCACCGAGGGCCCCGCCCAACTCGGCGGCGCCGAGCCGCTTTCCGTCGTCGCGCACGCGCACGCGTACTCTCCCGCTCCGCCGCCGATGCAGCACTCCGAAGGCGCTCGCCGCCGCGAGCACCGCCACGCACATCACGATTCCGGTCATCCCCGGCTCCAGCGTTCATCAGACTGCAAAGATTCCCGACTGCTCAAAAAGGTTTCCGCTGCGGAATGATCGCTTCATGGACATTGATGTGAGGGGGCCGCGCTTCGGGGCGGCCGTGACGACCGTCGTTCTCGCGGTCGTACTGATCACCGGGAGCGCCTGGCTGCTGGCCTGGCAGACGCTGGCGTTCGCGCTGGGCGCGGCGGGCGGGGTCGGACGCTCCCCGTACGGCTGGCTGTTCCGCAAGGTTGTTCGTCCCCGGCTCGGCCCGCCGACGGAGTTCGAGGCACCCGAGCCGCCGCGGTTCGCACAGGCGGTCGGACTCGGCTTCGCGGTCGCGGGACTCGCCGGTTACGTACTGGGCGTGGAGTGGCTGGGGCTCGCGGCGACCGGGGCGGCGCTGGCCGCCGCTTTCCTCAACGCGGCCTTCGGATACTGCCTCGGGTGCGAGATGTACCTGGTCGTACGACGGGTGACGGTACGTACGGAGTAAAGGCTGCTTAAAAGCAGGAGGTCATCCGGGGATGACGTGACGATTATCTCGCGCCCGGCAGGCACGAGGGCTGGCCACTTGTCCGTTCTTGGGGCACGATCTGCGCATCGCTGTAAAACCTACGGCTGCGTAACTTCCCCGCCGGGAACCGCCTTCCCAGGCAGAGCAGAGAGAAGGGTCATCCCCGTCCATGGCTGAGCTTGTCTACCGTCCCGCCATCGGTCTCGCCCGGACATTGTTCAAGGCCTGGGACCTGAAGATCGACTTGAAGGGGACGGAGAACATCCCGCGCTCGGGTGGGGCGGTGCTGGTGAGCAACCACATCGGCTACCTGGACTTCATCTTCGACGGTCTCGCGGCGCTCCCGCAGAAGCGGCTGGTGCGCTTCATGGCGAAGGAGTCGGTGTTCCGGCACAAGGTCTCCGGCCCGCTGATGCGCAACATGAAGCACATCCCCGTGGACCGCAAGAACGGTGAGCAGGCGTACGCGCACGCGCTGGACTCGCTCCGCTCCGGCGAGATCGTCGGGGTCTTCCCCGAGGCCACGATCTCGCAGTCGTTCACGCTGAAGAGCTTCAAGTCCGGCGCCGCGCGCATGGCCCAGGAGGCGGGCGTCCCGCTGATCCCGATGGCCGTGTGGGGCACGCAGCGGCTGTGGACCAAGGGCCATCCGCGCAACTTCAAGCGCAGCCACATCCCGATCACGATCCGGGTGGGCGAGGCGATCGAGGCTTCGCGCGACAAGTACGCGGGGGCCATCACGCGGCAACTGCGTGAGCGGGTGAACGAGTTGCTCGAGGCGGCCCAGCGGGCGTACCCCGTTCACCCCAAGGGGCCGGACGACACGTGGTGGATGCCGGCGCATCTGGGAGGCACGGCGCCCACCCCGGAAGAGGTCCGGGAAACCGAGGCGCGCTAATTCCTGCCGGCGCTCAGGTAGTTCGTTCGCTGCGGGCCCGTGGGGGCTTGTCGCGCAGTTCCCCGCGCCCCTGAGGGGCGCTCACCTGACCGTGATCCGCGCCCCCGGGCTGAACTTCTCCAGGAGTTCGACGAGTTCGGCTCCGGCCGCCTCCGCCTCGGCCCCCGCCATCGGGGGCAGGCACTCCAGGAGGAAGATCGCCGACGTGGTCCGCTCGGTGAGCCGGGTCCGCGGGCCCTGGCGCCAGTTCCAGCGACGGCACGTCACACCCTCCTCGTCGCACCACACCACCTCACCGGCGTCGGGGTGCTCGACGACCTCCTCGCCGCCGGCCACGGTCACGAAGTCCTCGGTGCCGGTGGCGCGCACGAGCCGCATCCCACCGCGGATGTGGTCGAGGTCCTCACCGCCGACCGGGACCAGGTGCGCCACGCTGATCGCGTTGTAGAGGTCGACCAGGACGTTGATCCGGGGCAGGCCGGCATCCGTCAGCGCGCGCTTGGCGAGCGCCTCGGCCGAGTTGCGGGTGCGCGACGGTTTGGAGCCGAACGCTGTGTACGTGTCCCTCCAGGCGACCATGTGCGGGTCCTCGTGCGGGGCCCGGCCGTCCAGGCGTACGGCGAGCCGACGGGCCGCGTCCTCGAGGAGCGCCGAACTCGCGTCGGTGCTGGGCCCGTTGACAAGTCCGTGCGCCTCGATCGCGACATGGGTGAAGCCGGGCACGAGCGCGCGGACCTCGTCGGACACGGTCAGGGTGAGAGTCATCGACTGCCTCAGAGTGCGGTGGGGAGCGTCTTCCAGAGATACGGCCTGTCGGGCGCGGCCTTCAGCACGCCCAGCACAACCGGATGAGGTTCAGCGTACAGTACTGGGTAGTCCACCTCATTGGACTGCGGGTCCGGGATCCACGCCAGCCGCTCACCGCCGAGAGAGAACTGGGCGTCCACGCCGGCCTTGTTGCCCCTCGGGTCCTGCCGGTGCCACGCGCCGTTGAAGCGCACGGCGATCAGACCGTGCACGGCGTGACCGCTTCCGTCATCGTGCGCGAGCCGCTGGTAGCACAGCGCCGTGGGGATGTCCTCGGCGCGCAGGAGCGCGGCCAGGGCGTGCGCCTTGGCGTAGCAGATGCCGGTGCGCTGTTCCAGGACGGTCGAGGCACGCCAGGTGACCCGCAGGTCCCCGCTGTCGGCGGAGTGCGGGATGGTGTCGCGCACGAATTCGTACGCCGCCCGCGCATAGGCATACGAGTCGGCCGCACCCTTGGCCAGTTGCGCGGCGGTCTCCCGCACCAGCGGGTGATGATGGTCGATGACCTCGTCAGCGGCCAGATATGCGGACAGGTCAGAGGTGTTCTGGATCAGCTCCATGACCCCGGAGCATAGGAAAGCGATCACCGATCAGTCAATGACTTTTCAGGTGACCGCATATCTATGCATACACGGTGAGGGCGTCAGCGCGCCATTTCCTCCTTCAGCGCCGCCAGGAACGCGTCCACGTCGTCCTCGGTGGTGTCGAACGCGCACATCCAGCGGACGTCACCCGCGGGCTCGTCCCAGAAGTAGAAGCGGAAGCGCTTCTGCAGGCGTTCACTCACGTCGTGCGGCAGGCGGGCGAAGACCGCGTTCGCCTGGACCGGGTAGAGGATCTCCACCCCGTGCACGGCCCGTACGCCCTCCGCCAGCCGCTGCGCCATCGCGTTGGAGTGGCGGGCGTTGCGCAGCCACAGGTCCTTGGCGAGCAGCGCCTCGAGTTGCACCGAGACGAAGCGCATCTTGGATGCGAGCTGCATGGACAGCTTGCGCAGGTGCTTCATGTGGCTGACGGCGTCCTGGTTGATCACGACGACCGCCTCACCGAACAGCGCGCCGTTCTTCGTCCCGCCGAGGGAGAGGATGTCGACGCCGACCGCGTTGGTGAACGTCCGCATCGGGACGTCGAGCGAGGCCGCCGCGTTGGCTATGCGGGAACCGTCCAGGTGGACCTTCATGCCGTGGGCGTGGGCGTGGTCGCAGATCGCGCGGATCTCGTCCGGGGTGTAGAGAGTGCCCAGCTCGGTGCTCTGGGTGATGGAGACGACCTGCGGCATCGCCCGGTGCTCGTCGTCCCAGCCGTACGCCTGCCGGTCGATCAGGTCGGGGGTCAGCTTGCCGTCGGGTGTGGCCACCGTGAGGAGCTTGAGGCCGCCCATGCGTTCGGGGGCGCCGCCCTCGTCGACGTTGATGTGCGCGCTCTCGGCGCAGATCACGGCGCCCCAGCGGTCGGTGAGCGCCTGGAGCGCCACGACGTTGGCCCCGGTGCCGTTGAAGACGGGGAACGCCTCCGCCGTGGCGCCGAAGTGGCTGCGGACGATCCGCTGGAGGTTCTCCGTGTAGTCGTCCTCGCCGTACGCGACCTGGTGCCCGCCGTTGGCCAGGGCCAGGGCGGCGAGCACCTCGGGGTGGGCCCCCGCGTAGTTGTCGCTGGCGAAGCCTCGGCTCTCCGGGTCGTGATGACGGCGTGCGTCGGTCTTCGGAGGGTTCACGGCTTCTCGGTCAGCCACAGACGTTTCCCGTTCACTTCGGCGGCGGGCCGCTCCCAGACGCCTGCGATGGCCTCGGCCAGCTCCTTGACGTCGGTGAAGCCCGCGAACTTCGCGTTGGGGCGCTCGGCGCGCATCGCCTCGTGCACCAACGCCTTCACGACCAGGATCGCAGCAGCCGACGTCGGCCCCTCGGCGCCCTCCGACGCCCCGGCCTTGCGGAAGAAGTCGGCCATGGCCAGCGTCCACGCCTCGGCTGCGGCCTTGGCGGCGGCGTACGCGGCGTTGCCCGCGGTGGGGTTGCTCGCGCCGGCGGCGCTGGTCAGGACGTACCGGCCGCGGTCGCTGCGCTGGAGGGCCTCGTGGAAGGCGAGGGAGGTGTGCTGCACGGTGCGGATGAGCAGGAGCTCCAGCAGGTCCCAGTCGTCGAGGACCGTCTTGGTGAACGTCTCGCTGCCGCGCCAGCCGCCGACGAGATGGACCAGGCCGTCGACGCGCCCGAAGTCCTTCTCGATACGGGTGGCCCACTCCCGGGTCGACTGCAGGTCGAGGAGGTCCACGGTGTCGCCGACGACGGTGGCGCCGCCGTGCGCGTAGCTCGCCGCGTCCACGGCCTCCGCGAGCCGCTCGGGGTCGTTGTCCGAGCCGACGACGGTCGCGCCGGCCTCGGCGAGCCTGAGCAGCGTCGCCCGGCCGGCCGGGCCGCCGGCGCCGGCGACCGCGATCACCGCACCACTGAGAGCCCCGTTCCCCATGTCCATCGCCTCCTGAGCAGTGTTTTCGGTGGCGCGGTCGCTCATGCGGCGACCCGCTCGGCGCTCTCCGCGGTGATTCCCCTGGTGGAGGCGATCACGTTCTTCAGCTTCTTGGAGAGGGCCTCATAGAACATGCTCAGCGGAAACTCGTCCGGAAGCACGTCGTCGACGAGCTTGCGCGGCGGCAGGCTCAGGTCGAGGGCGTCGGGGCCCTTGGCCCAGCGGGATCCCGGGTGCGGGGCGAGATGGGCGGAGACCAGCTCGTACGCCTTGAACCAGTGGACGAGCTTGGGCCGGTCGATGCCCTCGCGGTAGAGGGTCTCGATCTCGGCGCAGAGCTGGTTGGTGACCTGCGGGGCGCGCTGCCAGTCGATGTGCAGCTTGTTGTCGGTCCAGCGGATCACGTCGTGCTGGTGCAGGTACGCGAAGAGGAGCTGGCCGCCGAGGCCGTCGTAGTTGCGGACGCGCTCGCCGGTGACCGGGAAGCGGAACATCCGGTCGAACAGCACCGCGAACTGCACGTCACGGGCTTGCTCGACGCCCTCCGCCTCCAGCTTCACGGCCTCCTTGAAGGCGGTGAGGTCGCAGCGAAGCTCCTCCAGGCCGTACATCCAGAAGGGCTGGCGCTGCTTGATCATGAAGGGGTCGAAGGGCAGGTCGCCGTGGCTGTGCGTGCGGTCGTGGATCATGTCCCACAGGACGAACGCCTCTTCGCAACGCTTCTGGTCGTGGACCATCGCGGCGATGTCCTCGGGCAGTTCGAGGCCGAGGATGTCCACGGCGGCGTCGGTGACCCGGCGGAAGCGGGCGGCCTCGCGGTCGCAGAAGATACCGCCCCAGCTGAACCGTTCCGGTGCCTCGCGCACGGCGATGGTCTCCGGGAAGAGAACGGCCGAGTTGGTGTCGTACCCGGCCGTGAAGTCCTCGAAGGTGATGCCGCAGAACAGCGGGTTGTCGTAGCGGGTGCGCTCCAGCTCGGCCAGCCAGTCGGGCCACACCATGCGCAGGACGACCGCCTCGAGGTTGCGGTCCGGATTGCCGTTCTGCGTGTACATCGGGAAGACGACCAGGTGCTGGAGGCCGTCCGCGCGGTTTGCGGCGGGCTGGAAGGCCAGCAGCGAGTCGAGGAAGTCCGGCACCCGGAAGCCGCTGTCGGACCAGCGGCGCAGATCCTTGGCGAGGGCCCGGTGGTAGTCGGTGTCGTGCGGCAGCAGCGGGGAGAGTTCCGCGACGGCGTCCACGATCCGGCGCACGGCGAGATCGACGTCAGCGGGGTCCGGGGCGTCCTCCCGGTCGAAGTCGATCGATCCGTCCTTGGCCTGCCATGGCCGGATCTGCTCCACGGCATCCTTGAGCACAGGCCATGCCGGGTGCTCCACCACCCTGCCGAGCGCGAAAAGCCGCTCGTCCGAAACCGTCTGCTCAAGAATTTCCGTCATGTCCCATCCTCCACGGGAGAACCTCTCGTATGACCACCGTATGGGTACGAGGTTCCCGACCACAAGGCGGGACAGGAGAGATTGTCCTGCCCACCTCCATGGTCACCGAATTTTTTCCTGCCGGAAACCAAGGGGACAGTTACTTCCACTACCCGACCGTGGCCGGTTCACACCCCTCGCGGGACCATCACTTCCGGCCAGCCCTTCCGGCGCGTCCGTACGGGTCCGACGCGGGGCCCGGCGGTTAGGCTGCGGCAGCCGAGCCGCCGTCGACGGAAGCGAGTTGACCTTGAACTTCCTGACCATCGGGCACCGAGGAATCATGGGCGTGGAGCCCGAGAACACCCTGCGTTCGTTCGTCGCCGCCGACCGGGCGGGCCTCGACATGATCGAACTCGATCTGCGCCTCAGCAAGGACGGCGCTCTGGTCGTCATGCACGACGCCGATGTGGACCGCACCACGGACGGCACCGGACCCGTCGCCGAGATGACCCTCGCCGAACTGCGCGCCCTCGACGCGGGCCGCGACGAGCGCGTCCCGGTCTTCGAGGAGGTCCTCGACGCCGTCGAGGCGCCGCTCCAGGCCGAGATCAAGGACACGGCGGCGGCACGGGCGCTCGCCGAGGTCATGGAGCGCCGGGAGCTGGCCGGGCGCGTCGAGGTGTCCTCGTTCCACCCGGACGCGCTGTGCGAGATCACCCGCCTGGTGCCCGGGGCGCGCACCGCGCTCATCGCGAGCCTCTACGGCCCCGACGTGGTGGTCAGCGCCACCCGGGCCGGCGCCTCGACGGTCTGCCTCAACATCCGCCGCCTCACCCTGGAGATCGTCGAACGGGCGCGAAAGGCCGACCTGCGGATCATCGGCTGGGTGGTGAACACCCAGGACCAGCTGCGTCTCGTACGCGCCCTGGAGCTGGACGGCGCGACCACCGATCACCCGCAGATCAAGCACACGGGCCGCTTCACCGCGTAGCGGGGCCGCCGCAGCTCACACGAGTTGTCACGGCAGTTGTCACACCAGTTCCTTGACCAGCAGCTCGAACCGCAGATCGTCCCGCAGCGGAATGCCGAACCGCTCGTCGCCGTACGGGAAGGGGCTCATCTCTCCCGTACGGCGGTAGCCGCGCCGCTCGTACCAGGCGATCAGGTCGTTCCGTACGGAGATCACGGTCATGTGCATCGCCCGCGCGCCCCAGGTCTCGCGCGCCGTGCGTTCCGCCTCGGCGATGACCACCTTGCCGAGCCCCGCGCCCTGGACGGCGGGGCTGACCGCGAACATGCCGAAGTAGGCGTGGTCGCCGCGGTGTTCGAGCTGGCAGCAGGCGACCACCCGGCCGTCCTGTTCGACGGTCAGCAGCCGGCTGTCGGGTGACTTGATGACGTCGAGCACGCCCTGCGGATCGGTCCGCTGCCCGTCGAGGATGTCCGCCTCGGTGGTCCAGCCGGCCCGGCTGGCGTCACCCCGGTAGGCCGACTCGATCAGCGCGACCAGCGCCTCGATGTCGGCCTCGGTGGCGTCACGGAAGGTCGGTCCGTGGGCGGCGGTCTCCATGCGGCGGTTCTCCGGTTCTCCTGCGGCGCGGGCACCGCTGAGCCTAACGCCGATCGCGGAGGACCCCCCTAGGGCCTGTCGTCAAATTCCCGCCTGCCTAGCGACGACATGCACGCTCCCCCACTGCCTGAAGGGCGTGGGAGGTGCCCCCACTCGCTGCACCGGACACAGACCCACGTACAACCGGTACGAGGGCCTGTGCCCGGCACGCCGAGAGCACGCACCTGCCGCCGCGAGGCCCGCCCTTCGGGCGGACGACGGGAATTTGACGACAGGCTCTAGGCTCCGGTCGCATGGTGCATGTACTGAGCAGCCGCGTCCTTGTCCACCCCCTGGACCCGGAGCGTTCCCGGATCTTCTACGGCGAGCATCTGGGGCTCGCCGTCCACCGCGAGTTCGGGACGGGACCGGAGCGGGGCACGGTCTACTTTCTCGGCGGAGGGTTCCTGGAGCTCTCGGGACGGGCGGAGGAGCCCCCGTCGCCTTCCGTACGGCTGTGGCTCCAGGTGGCCGACGTGGCGGCCGCGCACGACGAGCTGGTGTCCCGGGGCGTCGAGATCCTGCGGGCGCCGGTGAAGGAGCCGTGGGGGCTCGTCGAGATGTGGATCGCCGATCCGGACGGCACGCGGATCGTTCTGGTGGAGGTACCGGCCGACCATCCGCTGCGGTACCGGCCCGGTATCTGACGCCGGGGAGTCAGAAGCGCGGCGCGCCGAGCCGGCCCTCCAGACGGCCGAGCAACTCGCCGAGCAGCACCGCGAGTTCCTCCTGGGCGGCGCTGTCCACACCAGACAACACCGCTGTCTCGTACGTGAGTTGCTCGGGCAGCACACCGTCGACCAGATCGCGTCCGGCGTCGGTGAGACGCACATGGGCGACCCGTCTGTCCCGGGTGTCGCCGCGCCGCTCGACCAGGGCCCGCTCGGTGAGCTGCTTGAGGCGCTTGGTGACGGCGGCCCCGGAGGAGAACGTCTCGCGGGCGACCTCGCTCGGGGTCAGTTCACGGCCGGTGCGCCGCAGCGCGCAGAGCAGCTCGAACTCGGGGCGGGTGAGCCCCACCCGGCGCAGCGGGGCGTCCTCGGCCTGCTGGAACAGGGCGGCGCAGCGGTTGATACGGCCGATGATCTCGATGGGCCCGGTGTCGAGGCCGGGGTGAACGGCCTGCCACTGCCGCACCACCCCGGCCACGGTGTCGTCCGCCCGGCCGAGGTGGGCCGACGACCTGGTGTCCGCCCCATCGGCCGCGGCCCCTCCCCCGGGCGCCGCACCCCCGTTCACTGCCGTCATGGCCGTACGTCCTCCGTCGTGCTGTCGTCGTGCGTCTGCCGGTGCCCGCCGGGGCATGACGTCACGTTCCCGTCGTCCGCCGGGAGGGCGGGCGTCGCGAGGCGGGCGGGAATGTGACGACAGGCCCTAAGAGCGCAGCCCCGGGCCGTGTGCCGTCGCCGCGAGCGTACGGTGTCCGGACCGTTCGGCGAGCACGACCCGCTCCTGGGGGCGGGTGCGCTGCCGCCACTCGCCGGCCGCCGTGTCGGCGGCGGTGCGCAGGTCGGCGAGGGCGGCGGCGAGGCCGCGGCGGGCGGTGTCCAGGGATCCGGGTACGGGATGTACGTCCGTCAGAGCGCGTTCGGCGTGGGTGCGGGCGTGTTCGACCGCAGTGAGCGCGTGCTCGACGCGCTCGCCCGCGCGGTGGTTGGTGACGGCGACGGCCGCGACGAAGCCGAAGAGGGCGCCAACGAGCGTGTCCAGGATCCGCTCGGTCATCAGGCGGCCGGGTTCCTGGAGCCCCGAGAACTCGGTGACGAGCAGCGCCACCGGGGTCACACAGACGCTGCCGAGCCAGTAGTTGCGGCTCATCAGCGCCTCGATGGCGAAGTTGAGAGTGAGGCAGCACAGGACGAGGGCGACCGGGCCGAGGTGCGCCAACGGCAGGACGGCGGCGAAGAGCAGTACGCCGGCGAGGTTGCCGACGGTCCGCTGCACCGCCCGGTTCCAGGTGAGCGTGACGTTGGCCTGGTAGAGGGAGGCCGCCGTGACGAGGGCCCAGTAGGGGCGGCCGACACCGAGAGCGAGGGAGGCGTAGCCGGCGAGGGCGCAGCCGAGGGCGGTACGGGCGGCGAGGGGCACGAGCGGGCCGAGCCTGGTCCGCAACGGGCGGGGCAGGACAGGGGGTTCGGGGGCGAACGGGTTCGCGCCGAGGGGTTCGTCGGGGGTCGGGGGGTGTCCGCCGGAGCGCAACTCCCGTACGTGAGCGCGCAGTTCACCGGCGCTGCTCGCGGCGGGCGCGCTGAGCGCGAACTCGGCCCGCCCGAGCAGTCGTCCGAGTGCGCGCCGGGTGTCGGCGCGAGGGGTGCCCGGGCGCCCGCCGGCCGAGGCCAGCGCCTGCCGGGCCGCCTCGACCGCGGCATCGGCGGCGACCCGCGAGCGGATGTAGCCATGGCCGCCGATGCCGTCGCCGGTGCCGTACGCCTCGGCGTGAGCGGCGACGGCGTCCAGGGCGTGGGCGGTCGCCCGGCGCTCCGGCCCGTACGGGCGGACGAGGCCGGGCGCCATCCCGACGAGCCAGGCCCATGCGCCTGCCCCGGCGGCCAGCGACAGATGGCCGGGCACCTGGCCGAGCGTCTGTGGGGCGAACAGCGCGGCCGACGACACGAAGGTGAGCACCACGTTCGCCGGCGGCCCGATCCGCGTGGCGTCGCACAGGGTCTTCTGCGCGGCCGCCAGCAGCGCGCCCACGGTGACCAGGACGACGGCGTTCCCGGTGAGCGAGGCGGTGAGGAGGGCGACGGCCAGTCCGGCGAGCATGCCGAGGACGACGCCCGCCAGGACGCGGGCCCGGGCGGCGTACGGACGGTTGTGGGCGTAGAGCGCGCACAGGGCCCCGGCCATCGTGTACATCGCCAGGTCGAGGTGGCCGAGCGCCGCCAGGGTCAGACAGGGCGGAGCGGCGGCGGCGAGCACGCTCAGCGCCGGCTTGAACCAGATGTCGGACAGCCGGCCGACCCGCAGGACACCGGACAGCGAGAGGCGCCGTGCGGGCCGCGAGGCGGCGGGATCAAGGCTCGGGTCAGAGCTCATCGTCAGATGTTAGCAAGTGTTTTACCCGTAAAACATAGGGGCTGACCTGCGGTGCTCCGGCGTACGCTCCCCCGCGTACACCCTTGCGCTCGTATGCGCACCGCCCGGCGCGGGCAGCCCTTCAACGGAGGTCTCGTGGACTCGGGATCGAGGGGGAGGTTCCTGTGCACGGTCCGGCTTCGCCCGGGTGGCTGCTGGTCGCGCTGTGCGCGGCGACCGGCGCGTACTGCCTGCTGCGGATGCGCAGCACCGTCGGGGAACAGCGCCGGGCCGCCGGCGGCGAGGCGCTGATGGGCTTCGGCATGGCCGCGATGGCCGTGCCCGCCGCCGTTCTCTCCCCGCCGCGCTGGACCTGGCTGGTGTACACGGCCGTGTTCGGCACGGCCGCGCTGCGCGCTCTGTGGGCGGCCCGCACCGGGCGGCACCATCTGCACCATCTGATGGGGGCGTTCTCCATGGCCTACATGGCGTCCGCGATGGCCGCCGCCCCCGCCCACCACCACGGATCGAGCGGCTCCGGGGTGCCTCTGCTGACGACGGCGCTGCTCCTCTACTTCACCGGGTACGTGCTGCTGTCCGGCGTCCGCCTGGTGTCCGTACCGGCACTGGTCACCGGCGGCGGGGTCCGGACGGGTGCGCCCGCGTGGGGCGAGCGGCCCGAACTGGCGCGCGCCTGCCGACTGTCCATGGGCATCGCGACGCTCGCCATGCTGATCACGCTCTGAACTGTACGAAACCGTGGTCTGCGTCACTTTGCCCTGACGGACCGTAGGTCTGAGCGCCACCGCGCTCATAGGGTGAACGCATGATGGTCCCCGCGGCACTGCTGCTGCTCGGCGCGCTGACCGCCGTCGTCGCCCCGCGGCTACTCGCCCGCGCCGACTGGCCGGACCGCGAACCGGTGGTCGCCCTGTGGGTCTGGCAGTGCGTGGTGGCGGCCGTGCTGATGTGCTGCGTGCTGTCGATGACGCTGAGCGCGGCGGCGGCCTGGCAGGCCGTACGCGGCCATGTCTTCGCCCCCGCGCCGCACGCGGTCGTGGACGCCTACGGCCTCGGCGCCTTCCGCCCATGGGCCGCGGCGACGGCCGTGCTGCTCGCCTGCGGCGGGCTGTGGACCGCGGCGATGCTCGTGCGCGAGGTCGTACGGGCGCGCCGTCGGCGCCGGCTGCGGCGGGCCGAACTCGCCGTGCGCGCCCCGCTGTTGCCCGGTGAGGAGCCGCGTCCCGACCGGCTCGTGGTGCTGGAGGGCGAGCACGCCGACGCCTGGTGGCTGGACGGCACCGCACCTGGACTGGTCGTCACCACGGCCGCGATGCGCCGCCTCAAGGGGCGTCAGCTGGACGCCGTACTCGCGCACGAGCAGGGGCACGCGCGGGCCCGCCACGACTGGCTGCTGCACTGCTCGGGCGCATTGGCCAACGGGTTTCCGCAGGTACCCGTCTTCGCGTCGTTCCGGGACGAGATGCACCGGCTGGTGGAGCTCGCCGCCGACGACATGGCCTCCCGTCGCTTCGGCCGCCTCACGACCGCCCTCGCCCTGGTCGAACTCAACGAGGACCGGGGCGTGTTCGGCCCGTCGCCGACCCCGCAGGCCCATCTCCCGCTGCGCGTGCGCCGGTTGCTGACCGCGCCGGACCGGCTGACGGCGGGCCGCAGGCTGCGGCTGACGGCCGCCGCGTCCCTGGTGCCGGTGATCCCGGTGCTGGTGGCCTTCGTACCCGGGCTGCGGGCGCTCGGGTAACACGGCCCTGTGCACCTCGGTTGGCCTCCGGCCCGGCGCGTCGGCGAGGATCGCACCATGCGCTCCCCCCACCTCGCACCCCGGCTTCGACACCCCGCCCGCCACCAGGCCGCCCGCGTGGCCGGCGCCCTGGCCCTCGCGTCCGTGCTGCTGCTGACCCTGGTCTGGGTGGACTGGCACCCGTTGATCGCCCTCGACGGTGACATCGCGCGCGCCACCCATCGCTGGGCGGTCGACGAACCCGGGCTCACGCACATCTTCCGGATCCTCACCGACTGGGTGTGGGACCCGCTGACGATGCGCCTGCTGTGCGCGGCCGTGGCGGTGTGGCTGGTGTGGCGGCACTCGGCGTGGTGGCTCGCGCTGTGGCTGGTGGCCACCTGTGCGCTGGGCACGCTGCTCCAGCAGGGGCTGAAGGCGGCGGTCGGCCGCGCCCGCCCCGTCTGGCCCGACCCGGTCGACTCCGCCCACTACGCGGCCTTTCCCTCCGGTCACGCCATGACCGCCACGGTGGTGTGCGGCCTGCTGCTGTGGCTGCTGCGCCGCTACGACGCCGGTCGTGCCGTGTGGCGTACGGCGGTCTCCGTGGCGGTGGTCTCGGTCGCGGGCGCCGGTCTGACGCGGGTCTGGCTCGGCGTCCACTGGCCGTCGGACGTGCTCGGCGGCTGGCTCCTCGGGGCGCTCGTGGTGGCGCTGGCGGTGATGACGTACGCGCGGTTCGAGCGGGCGAGGGAGCAGGCGAACGAGCGGGCCTGACCCGCCCGCGAGGCCGTTCGCCGGGGTCAGCCGTCGCGGAGCGACCGGTTGACCTCGCCCAGGGAGCCGGTCAGGCGTCCGTAGTCGGCCGGGTCCAGTGGTGCGACGAAGTGCCGCTCGACGACCTGCCCATGCACCTCCACGGCCCGGCGGAACACCGCGCGGCCGTGCTCGGTCGCTTCGACCAGGACGCTCCTGCGGTCCTCCGGCGACGGAACGCGACGGACCAGCGCGGCCTCCTCCATCCGGTCGATCAGCCGGGTGATGCCGCTGCTCGTGAGCGTGAGGTCATCGGCGAGGACACGCTGGGAAACCTCCTCGTCCGGCTGCCGGCAGAGCCTGATGAGGACCTCGAACATCGTGTGGCTGATGACGCAGTCCCGCCTCAGGACACTGTCGATCCGTCGTTCCAGCAGCGTCGCCGCCTTGATCAGCAGCCCGAAGTCGTGGATCAGCGGGCTGTTGGCGGCGCGGGCGGTCTCGTCGCCCCGCCGCGTCTCGGCTTCCACCTGTGCGTGTCCTTCCGGTCCCGGAGGACCGTGTTCGAGCCTGGGGGAATCCGAGGAAGGGGACAACTGTGGACCTGCAGCACTGGCTCGGCCGGGCCGCTGCACGTCGACGAGGACAGGTGCCGCCGTCTTCGAGGAGTTCACCGGTCGGCTGAGGGACAACTATCCCTGGCTCACCTTCCAGATCGTCCCGCCCGCACCCGCCGGGCTGGGCCGTGTCCTGGCGGCCGGCCGCCGCGCCGCGCTGGGCCGACCTGATCGACGCGTCCGACGCCCTGGAGCTGTACCAGCGGCCGGAGCTGGACATCGTGAGCTGCTTTCCGATCCTGGAAAAGCCGACGCCGACCGGCGTCGACGCCGCGTCCGCACGCGTCCTGGCCGTCGGCATGGACCATCCCGATCCCGTGTTCCTGAGCACCTTGAGGGCCGGCAGCGACGCCTTCACGGCCCGCCATCGGCAGGTCACCGCGGACGCCGACGGGGCGCGCATCCTGCGCAGCGTGCTGATGAAGCCGGAGTCCGAGCAGCACGTCGAGCGCCTCCACGAACGGGTCGAACAGTTCGCCCGGTCGCTCTGACCACCACCGGCGAACAGGACCTTGGATAGGGTCCAGCACATGGCTGCCGTGCTGTTCGACTTCTCCGGGACCCTCTTCCGCATCGAGTCCACCGACTCCTGGCTGCGCGCCGTGCTCGCCGAGCAGGGTGTCGTCCTGCCCGAGCCGGAGACGACCGTTGCCGTGCGGGCGCTGGAGGCGGCGGGGGCGCTGCCCGGTGGCGCCGCTCCGCAGCGGCTGCCGCAGGAGCTGGCTTCCGTCTGGGAGATCCGCGACCGGAGCGCCGAGCTGCACCGGGCCGCGTACACCGGCCTCGCCCGTCAGGTGCCGCTGCCCGAACCGGCGTTGTACGACGCGTTGTACGAGCGGCACATGGCGCCGGCCGCGTGGACCCCGTACGCCGACGCCGTCGAGGTGCTGGGCGCGCTGCGGGAGCGCGGGGTCTCCGTCGGGGTGGTCAGCAACATCGGCTGGGATCTGCGTCCCGTGTTCCGGGCACACGGACTGGACCCGTACATCGACGCGTATGTCCTGTCGTACGAGCACGGTGTGCAGAAGCCGGACCCGCGGCTGTTCAAGGTGGCCTGCGAGGCGCTCGGCGTCGCGCCTCAGGACGTGCTCATGGTCGGCGACGACCGGCGGGCGGACGGGGGCGCGGCGGACCTGGGGTGCGCGGTGCACTTCGTGGACCATCTGCCGGTGTCCGAACGGCCGGACGGGCTGCGGCCGGTGCTGGAGCTGGCCGGCTGAGACCTCGCCGGTGAGGAGGGCACGCCGGTCTGGGGTGATCCCCCGCGTCACCCCAGACAGGCGGCCGCCCGGAACCGCCCCTACGGGCCGCTCCGGCTGCGTCGGCTCCAGTCGGCCAGACTCGGCTGACAAAAAGTCAACGCAGAAGTACCAGCATGTCCCGGCGCGGCGCCTTGGTCAATGAGGAATTGCTGTGTCATTGACGGGACATGGGCGTCCCGCCGGACACCGGAGTGCCCGACGGGACGCCTGGGAGCGATCCGCCGGTGACGGTCAGTCGAAGTAGTCCGGCTGCGTCTGGACGTTCAGCTCGGGCACGCGGACCTTCTTGGCCGGATTCGTGCGCCGGTCGTCGAGCTTCAGGACGTCGAAGCCCTTGGCGATGTCGTTCGAGTAGATGTAGCCGTTGTAGTAGTACGCCGACCACGGGCCGGCGGTCGTGACGCGGTCGGTGGTCACCGGGCCGCGCTCGAAGTAGGCGATCTCCTTGGGCTTCGCGGAGTTGGTGAAGTCCCAGACGGAGACACCGCCCTGGTACCAGGCCTGGACCATGATGTCCTTGCCCTTGACCGGGATGAGCGAGCCGTTGTGGGCCACGCAGACCTCGGTGTCGGCCTGGTAGCGGGGGATCTTGAAGTAGCTCTTGAAGACGAGCTTGCGCTTGTCGCCCTTGCCAACGATGTCGTAGATACCGTCGGCTCCTCGGTTCGGACCGATCTGCGCGTTGCAGGTGGCCGCGCCGCCGCCGCCCAACTCGTCGGTGAAGACGACCTTGTTGGCCTTCTGGTTGAAGGTCGCCGAGTGCCAGAACGCGAAGTTGACGTTGTCCTGGACGCGGTCGATGACCTTCGGGTGCTCCGGGTCCTTGATGGAGAACAGGATGCCGTCGCCCATGCAGGCGCCCGCCGCGAGGTCCTTGGAGGGCAGCACGGTGATGTCGTGGCAGCCGGTGGTCTTGGAGACGCCCGGGTTGGTGGGCGAACCGGGGTTGCCGCCGCCGTCGGGGCCCTCACCGGGGAAGAGGACCGGGAAGCCGACAACTGCCGCCTTCTCGGGGGCCTTTCGCGGCACCTTGATGACCGAGATGCCGTCGTGCGGCGGCTGGCAGTCGGGGAAGGTGGCGCTCGGCGAGTAGGAGGAGACGTAGATGTAGACGTTCTTGCGCTCGGGCACCAGCGTGTTGGTGTGCGAGCCGCAGGCGGTCTCCACGGCGGCGACGTACTTGGGGTTCGCCTTGTCCGTGATGTCGAAGATCTTCATGCCCTCCCACGACGACTTCTCGGTCGCGGGCTGCGAGACGCTGTTGCAACTGCTGTCGCTGCGCGAGGAGTCGGTCGACAGGAAGAGCAGATTCCCGGAAACGGAGATGTCGTTCTGGCCGCCGGGGCACAGCACCTGGGAGACCGTCTTCGGGGCCTTCGGGTTGCTGATGTCGAAGACGCGGAAGCCGTCGTAGTTGCCGGAGAAGGCGTACTTCCCCTGGAAGGCGAGGTCCGAGTTGGTGCCGGGCAGCGCGTCCTTGGGGATGTTCGTGAGGTGTGTGATGTTGTCCGAGTGGACGATCTCGTCCACACCGGGTATCTCACCCTCGGCCAGGGCCTTCTTGACCTGGGACTGCACGCTCTTGGAGATCTTCTCCGGCACCGTAGGCCCGTCCCCGGGGTCGGGGGTGGCGGCCGCGGGGCCCGCGGTCAGCAGCGCGGCCAGGAGTCCGGCCGCCGCGGCGCCGACTCCCAGGTGTCTGCGCCGCGTTCGGGGGTTGTTTAACAGGGTCACTGCTTCCTCCCTGGTAGCCGTTCCGGTCAGAACGGTTCACGGTCCTCCGAAGTATCGTCTTCATCATGCACCGATCAACACAGAGCAATGCACTTGTAATGAAAGTTTCTGATCACCGGCGAATGGAAGCGTGCTAGGACGGACACAGCACTCACGAGGTGTCCCTCAACCCACCTGACCCAGGAGGCTGTTGTGCCCGTCCGTCGCGCGTCCCGTACCTGGCGCCCGGCCCTGGTCGCGCTCGCGCTCGCCCTCACGCTCGGCGCCTGCGACTCGGACTCGTCCTCGGAGGCCGACGGAAAGGCCAAGTCCGCCACGGCGACCGGGCCTTCGGTGATCGCGCCCGGCCTGCCCGGCGAGGCGGCCCGGACGCTCTCCCCGGAGGAGGCGAAGGCCGCGCTGCCCGACGACTCTCCCAACTCGGCGGACATCTCGTACGCCCGAAGAATGATCGAGCACCACGCGCAGGCGATCGAGATCACCGAACTCGTCCCCGAACGCGCCGGGTCGACACCGGTGAAGCGGCTCGCCGAGCGTATCGCCGCCGCTCAGCGTCCCGAAATCGCCGCGATGCAGGGCTGGTTGAAGGACAACGGCGGCGACGAGAAGAGCACCGGGCACTCCCATGAGGCGATGCCCGGCATGGCGACCGAGGCGCAGCTCGCCAACTTGCGCGCGGCGAAGGGGAAGGCGTTCGACGAGCTGTTCCTCACGCTGATGATCACGCACCACGAGGGGGCCGTCACCATGGCCACCGAGGTGAAGGGACAGGGCAACAACGTCCGCGTCGAGGAGATGGCCGACGATGTGATCGCCCAGCAGACGAGCGAGATCAACAGGATGCGCGGAATGTAGCCGGACACACCCGAGTCGGCCCGGCTGCCCCCGAACACCTCTACTCAGCGCCGAGCATGACGAGGCGTCAGATATCCCGCGTCCCGCGCCTGCGAGATCAGCCTGAGCGACCGGCGCCGGCTGTGCCCGGTCGCGCACATCACGGCGAGAACGGGGTCGGTGCCCTCTTCCTGGGCCGCCCGGTACTCCTCCGCGACCAGCCGGCGGCCCTCCATGCCGCGCGGCCAGGCGGGCCGGGCGCGCCGGGGCCGCAGGCCCCCGGCACCTTCACCTTCCCCGCCCATCCCGGGCCCGTCCCCGCACGCCTCGTGGAGCGGACCCTCGATCCAGTCCGCGAGAGCCGCCAGATCGTCGAGCGACAACGCCGGCTGCGCCCGTACGTCCTCGATGGACACGCCCGCCTCGCGCACCACGGCGAGTACGTCGACCTGGGCGCCGTCGGTGAAAGCGAGCCGTACGTCGAACCACGCCGTCGTCGCCGAACCCTCGTGCTCCTGCACTTCCCAGGCGGGCCGCACCGTCACCGCTCCCTGCGTCGGACAGCGACCGGAAAGATGAAGAAAGGATCCTTCTAGCACATACGGAACGTAACCGCATCATCACATTCCATACGAACGGACACGCGCGCCCGCTGCGCCCGGCACCCTGTCAGCGCAGCTCGGACGGTGCGATCCTGAAGGTGTCAGCAACAGGGAGTTCCGCAGTATCCCGCAGTGAGGGGTTTTGCCGTGCTGCGTGTCGCCGTCGTGGGTTCGGGTCCGAGCGGGGTCTACACCGCCCAGAGCCTGGTCCAGCAGGATCCGGAAGTACTGGTCGACGTCCTCGACCGGCTGCCCGCGCCGTACGGTCTGGTGCGGTACGGGGTGGCGCCGGACCACGAGAAGATCAAGTCGCTGCAGAACAATCTGCGTACGGTCCTGGAACACGAACGAGTGCGTTTCCTGGGCGGCGTCCGGGTCGGTTCCGGGCCGGGTGAGCTGCCGGGCGCCCGGCTGCGGGAGCTGTATCACGCGGTGGTGTACTGCGTGGGCGCCGCCACCGACCGTCACCTCGGGATTCCCGGTGAGGAACTGCCGGGCAGCTGGTCGGCGACCCAGTTCGTGTCCTGGTACAGCGCCCATCCGGACGCGGTCGACGACGGCTTCGTCCGCGAGGTGCGCTCCGCCGTGGTCATCGGCGTCGGGAACGTGGCGGTCGACGTGGCCCGGATGCTGGCGCGCGGCCCGGCCGAACTGAGCCCCACCGACATACCTCAGGCGGCCCTCACCGCGCTGAGCGCGAGCCGCGTGACCGACATCCACATGGTGGGCCGGCGCGGCCCCTCGCAGGCCCGCTTCACCACCAAGGAACTGCGCGAGCTGGGCGCCCTGCCGGACACCCGGGTCGTCGTGGACGAGGCCGAGCTGTCGCTCGACCCGGGCTACACGGACCCTTCCGCCCTGCCCGCCGTTCAGCGCCGCAACGTGGAGGCGCTGCGCGGCTGGGCGGCCCTGCCGCCGACGGAGACGGCCCGCCGTATCCGGCTGCGCTTCTTCCGCCGTCCGGTCGAACTGCTCGCCGACAGCGGCCGGGTGGGCGCGGTGCGTTTCGAGCGGACGGCACCGGACGGGACCGGTGGCGTGACGGGCACCGGGCAGTACGAGGACATCGAGGCGCAGCTCGTACTGCGCTCGGTCGGCTATCGCGGGGTGCCGGTCGACGGACTGCCGTTCGACACGGCCACGGGCACCGTTCCGCATCTCGAGGGCCGCGTCCTGCGCGACGGCCACCCCTCCCCCGGCGAGTACGTGGCCGGCTGGATCAAGCGCGGCCCCACGGGCGTCATCGGCACCAACCGCCCCTGCGCCAAGGAAACAGCGACCTCCCTGCTCTCGGACGCCGCCGTACTCGTACGACAGGAGCGGCTGGATGACCCGCTGACGGCACTGCGCGCGGCGGGTTTCCGACCGATCGACTGGACAGGCTGGCAGTCCATCGAACAAGCCGAGGCGGAGCTGGGGGCCACCCTGGGCCGAAGCACGGTCAAACTCCCCGACTGGGACTCACTACTGAGAGCCGCACGAACCCCCTAAGGGGCGCGGGGAACTGCGCGACAAGCCCCCACCGGCCCGCAGATCAAGAACACCCAATGGGGCACGACACACACCGGCCACAGCCAAGCAATCAACAAACTGTTCAATCCATGTACGCCGGCGCCGTAGCCGTCCCCCTGATCGTCGGCGGAGCCATGAAACTCTCGCCCGCCGACCTGGCGTACCTGATCACCGCCGACCTCCTGGTGTGCGGCATCGCGACGCCCCCTCCCCGCGATCTACGGCGCGGTGATCGTCGCGGGCCTGGCGATCGTCCTGCTGGCGCCCGTCTTCGGGCGGCTGCTGCGCTTCTTCCCGCCCCTGGTGACCGGCACGGTGATCCTGATCATCGGTCTGTCGTTGCTGCCGGTGGCGGGCAACTGGGCGGCCGGCGGCGTGGGTTCGGCCGATTTCGGCGAGCCGAAGAACCTGGCGCCGGCCGCCTTCGTGCTGGCCGTGGTGCTCGGGGTGCAGCGGTTCGCGCCGGTGTTCCTGAGCCGGATCGCTGTACTGACCGGCATTGTGGTGGGGCTGGCCGTGGCCGTCCCCTTCGGTTTCACGGACTTCGACGGGGTCGGGGACGCCGACTGGGTCGGTATCAGTACGCCGTTCCACTTCGGGGCGCCCACCTTCGAGGCCTCGGCGATCATCTCCATGCTGGTGGTGGCGCTGGTGACGATGACCGAGACGACCGGTGACCTGATCGCGGTCGGTGAGATGACCGGCCGGAAGGTCGAGCCGCGCTCCCTCGCCGACGGGCTGCGCGCCGACGGTCTCTCCACCGTCCTGGGCGGTGTCTTCAACACCTCCCCGTACACGGCGTACGCGCAGAACGTGGGCCTCGTCGGGATGACCAGGGTGCGCAGCCGCTGGGTCGTGGCGGCCGCAGGCGGCATCCTTGTGCTGCTGGGTCTGCTGCCCAAGCTGGGGGCCGTGGTCTGACGGTGGTGGCGGTCTCGGTGGCCGTGGGCATGCTGCCGGTCGGCGTGCCCACGGTGTACGCGAAGTTCCCGGACTGGTTCCAGACAGTGATGAACAGCGGGATCAGCGCGGGCTGTCTGACGGCGATCGTGCTGAACCTGCTCTTCAACCACCTTGCGGGGAAGGGTGGTTCACCCGACGGCGGCCAGGACGCTGTCGAGAGGCCCAAGGAAGAGGTTGTCCAGGTTTCTCAGAAAGTCGGCGGCAGCGCCTGTTCCGCCCAGATCGTCTTGCCCGTTCCCGACGGGCGGGTGCCCCAGCGGTCGGTGAGCTGGGCGACCAGCAGGAGGCCGCGTCCGCCCTCGTCGAAGGTGCGGGCCCGGCGCAGATGCGGGGAGGTGCTGCTGGCGTCGGAGACCTCGCAGATGAGGGTGCGGTCGCGGATCAGCCGGAGCTGGATGGGGTCGCCGCCGTAGCGGATGGCGTTGGTGACCAGCTCGCTCACCACCAGCTCCGTGACGAAGGCGGCCTCGTCGATGCCCCAGCGGGTGAGCTGGTCGGTGACGTGTTTGCGGGCGGTGGCGACCACGGCCGGGTCGGCGGGCAGGTCCCACACCGCGACCTGTTCGGCGTCCAGGGCCCGGGTACGGGCGACCAGCAGGGCGACGTCGTCCCCCGGTGTCTCCGGCAGCAGGGTGGCGAGCACGGTGTCGCAGATCTCCTCCAGGCTGTCGGCCGGAGCGGCAAGGGCCGTGCACAGGGCGGCTGTTCCCGTGTCGAGGTCGAGATCGCGGGCCTCGACCAGACCGTCCGTGTAGAGGGCGAGCACGGCGCCCTCGGGCAGTTCCAGCTCGGTCGCCTCGAAGGGCAGCCCGCCGACGCCGAGCATGGGGCCGGCGCTCACCTCGATCACCTCGACCCTGCCGTCCGGGTACAGGACGACGGGCGGCGGGTGCCCGGCGGCGGCGAGCGTGCAGTGCCGCGACACCGGGTCGTAGACCGCGTACAGACAGGTCGCGCCGATCTCGCCGGACTCGCCGCTCTCGTCCGTGCCGAGGTGGCCGACCAGGTCGTCCAGGTGGGTGAGCAGTTCGTCGGGCGGCAGATCGACGTCCGCCAGCGTCCAGACCGCCGTACGGAGTCTGCCCATGGTCACGGAGGCGTGCAGGCCGTGGCCGACGACGTCCCCGACGACCAGCGCCACCCGGGTCCCCGACAGCGGGATCACATCGAACCAGTCGCCGCCGACGCCCGCCTGGGAGAGCGCGGGCAGATAGCGGGAGGCGGACTCGACGGCCGCCTGACCGGCCACCGTCTGGGGCAGCAGGCTGCGCTGGAGAGCCAGGGCGGTCGTGCGCTCGCGGGTGTAGCGGCGGGCGTTGTCCACGCAGACGGCCGCGCGGCTGGCCAGCTCGCGGGCCAGTGACGCGTCGTCGTCGTCGAAGACATCCGGTTTCTCGGCGGTCAGCAGCCGCACGAACACGGCCACGCCCAGCGTCGTACCGCGCGCCGTCAGCGGTACGGCCATCAGCGCGAGGTCGTAGGGATCGGCGCCGTCGTCGGTGCGCAGTTTCGCGGAGCGGGCCGTGTGCCGGCCGAACCAGCGGTCCAGGTCCGGGTCGCCGGTGCGGGCGAGGACGGGCAGGCCGGTGGCGAGGGCGCGGGCGGGCGGCGAGTACGGCGGGTAGACGTCCGCGGCGCCGAGGCCGATCGCCGCCTCCGGTACCCCGGCCGTGAGCGAGTGGTGGGCGACCCGGCGCAGCTCGACCTCGGCGTCCACCTGCCCGGCCGCCGGTTCGTCGCCCTGGAGCACCGAGTCCAGCAGGTCGACGCTGGCGAAGTCCGCGAGCCGGGGGACCACGAGTTCGGCGAGCTCACGGGCGGTCCGGACGACGTCGAGCCGGGTGCCGATGCCCGCGGCGGCCTCGTTCAGCATGGCCAGCCGCTGCCGGGCCCAGTGCTGCTCGCTGCTGTCGAAGGCGGCGAGCGCGACGCCGAGTATTTCGTCGGCCGGGTCGCGCAGCGGCCACATCTCGATGTTCCAGGCGTGCATGCGCCGCCCCGAGGGCGACCGGGTCCAGCTCTCGTAGTGGACCGGCTGCCCGGTCTCCGCGACGATCTCCAGATGGCGCTGGAAACCCCGGCTGTGCTCGGCGTCCTCGACGGTGTCGGGGTAGCGGCGGTGCAGGAACTCGGCTTCGGAGCGGCCCATGACGGCGCAGGCCACGTCGTTCATCCGCAGGTAGCGCTGCCCGGTGTCGAACACGGACATCGACATGGAGGCCTGCCGGAACGCCAGCTCGGCCAGGTCCCGCCCCTCGTCGTCGGGCGCCGCCGTGACGACGTACGCCCGCTGCTCCCCGGACACCGGAGACAGGCGCAGCGCCAGCTCCAGGCGGCGCCCGTCCCGGTGCCGTACGGGCACGACGGCGGTGCCGGACGCGCGCAGCTCCCGCCAGGCCCTGCGCGGGTCGTCGGCGGCCAGCCGTGCCGCCGGGTGGCCGGTGACCTCGGCGGCGGTGTGCCCGGTGAGCCTGCGGGCGCCTTCGCTCCAGCCCGTGAGAGTGCCGTGCGCGTCGATCACCGCCAGTGCGTCACCGGCCGGGACCACCCGCTGTTTCCCGCGCGGCCCATTCACCATATGCCCAAGAATGAGGGCATAGGTGACGGTCAACAACCCGGGATCAGCTCTTCCTGAACCAGCGTGCGGGGACGGCGGCGGCCAGCGTCCGGTACCCCTCGGGGTTGAGATGCAGCCAGTCCCCGTCGTGGAGGTCCGGGCGCAGCCGTCCCGGGTCGGCCGGATCGCGGACCGCCCGGTCGAAGTCGACGACCGCGTCGAAGGCACCGGCGGTGCGGATCCAGTCGTTCACGGCCTGCCGGGTCGTCTCGCGCAGGCCCGCCGGATCGTCGTACGGCGTGTTGCCGCGGAAGGGCGTCAGGGTGGCGCCGTAAACGCGGATGCCCTGGGCGTGCGCCCGTACGACGATCTGCCGGTAGGCGGCGATGAGGTCGTCGGTGACGCGCTGCTGGGCGGCGGGGGTGGCCTCGGCGGTGCCGATGTCGTTGACGCCCTCGAAGACGATCAGCCAGGAGACACCGCTGTGCGCGAGGACGTCCCGGTCGAGCCGGGCGAGGGCATTGGGCCCGAGACCGTCGTTGAGGACCCTGTTGCCGCCCGCGGCCTGGTTGAGTACGGCGATCCGGTCGCCGCCCGGCAGACCCCTGAGCCGGTCCAGGAGCTGATCGGGCCAGCGGTTGTTGCCGTTGGTCGTGGAGCCCCGGCCGTCGGACAGTGAGTCGCCCAGCACGGCGACGGCCCGTGTGTCCCGTCCGGAGAGCACCTCGACGTCGCTGAGCAGGTACCAGTGGTTGACCGGGGTGGCCCCGGTCAGATCCTGCTCGGCGGTGCCGTCACCGGTGCGCAGGTACGAGGTGGTGCGCGAGCCCGGGTGCGAGGTGAGCGCGAGGGAGGCCTGGCCGCTCGCGAGGTACGTCGTCACGGTCAGGTTGCTCGCGGGGCGCAGCCCGAAGTCCAGCGGGTCGGAGACCACCTGGGCCCCGGCGGGGACGGTGGTGGACCGGCGCCCGGCGAACGTCACCTCGCGCAGGGTCCCGGGTTCGACCGCGCTGACCCCGGCCCGGCCGGCCAGCGGAAGGGCGACCGTCACGGCGGTCAGCGGCAGAGGGGTGGTGCCGAAAGCGTTGGAGAAACGCAGCCGGACGCGCTCGCCGCCGGTGGAGACACGCACCGTCTGACGCAGGGTGGTGTCGACGAGGACGGAACGCTCCCCGGTGAAGGGCGGGGGCGGCATGTTGCCGGGCTCGGTGAGCTGGGGCATCGACGTCCAGGTGTTGACCCAGTGCGGGGCGGACCGGCCCGGGCCGGCGGCCTCCTGCTGCGGGCTCCTGACCAGGGCCACCACGGCGGAGGACGCCACGGCGAGGGTCAGCACGAACACGCAGGTGGCGACCGCGTAGGCGAGCACTGCTCTGCCGGACCGCCGCTGGGACCTGGGCGACTGCGCGAGATGGGGCGACTTCACGGGCCGGGTGCCTTCCTTGTCCGGGGAGTTCTGTTCGGTTCGGTTCCTGTCGGTTCCGGCGGGCGCCTGGTTCGACCCACCGGGCACCGCTGCCCGCCGCCGGGCGTGTTCTGCGGACCCCGTGCGGGCGCCGAGCGCCTTCTGCAAACCCTGGGTGCCTTCTGTGAGCCGTCGAGCATCCTGTCCAGGCCGTCGGCTGCCCGACGCCGGCCATTGATCGCAGACCATCGAGCGTCAAACTTGACCCCGGCGCCTGGTTCGGACCGCCGGACACGTGGTGCAAACCGTCGGGCGCGTTCGGATCGCCGGACGGGTGGTTCAAACCGCCGGGCGCCTGGTCGGACGCCTGACGCGTGGTGCAAACCGCCGGGCGCCTGGTACAAACCGCCGGGCGCGTGATTCGGACCGCCGCACGCGTGGTTCGCATCGCCCGGCGCCCGGTTCGGACCGCCGGACACGTGGTTCGCATCGCCCGGCGCCCGGTTCGGACCGCCGGACACGTGGTTCACACCGCCCAGCGCCCGGTTCGGACCACCGGACACGTGGTTCACACCGCCCAGCGCCTGGCTCGGACCGCCGGACGCGTGGTGCAAACCGCCGCGCGCCTGGCCCGGATCGGGCCGAGCACCAGCGATGACCGGGTGCGCGCTCGTGGCACGCACCCGGCGGTGTGGGGCTCAACCGGCCGTGCAGGCCGTTCCGTTGAGCGTGAAGCCGGACGGCGCCGCGCTGTTGCCCGTATGGCTCGCCTGGAACCCGATGTTGACGCTCGCGCCGGGCGCGATGGCCGCGTTGTACGAGACGTTGGTGGCCGTCACCGCACCCGAGGCGGGGGCGTAGGTGGCGCTCCAGCCGGAGGTAATGGTCTGGCCGGCGGGCAGGGTGAAGCCCAGTTTCCAGCCGTTCACGGCCGTCGTGCTGTTGTTGGTGATGGTCACCGAGGCGGTCAGCCCGGTGTTCCAGGCGTTGGTCGTGGCCGCGACCTTGCAGGGGCCGGCCGGCGGTTGGGGCACGGTGCCGCCGCTGTCCAGGCCGAAGAAGGTGATCACTCGGGCGGCCATACCCGTGGTGATCAGGTTGTGGCCGACCCCCTGGAGGCTGATGGCCTCGACGGGCGCCTTGTCACCGGTGGAGCCGTACCGGGTGCGGGTCCAGCCGGACTGGGGCGAGTCGGTCGCGGCCGGCGTCTGCGTGAGCCCCTGCACATTGGTCCACTGCTTGATCATCTCCCCGAAGTTGGGGTAGCGCAGGGTGTCGTCCTCGGTGCCGTGCCAGAGCTGCATACGCGGCCGGGGCCCGGTGTAGCCGGGGTAGGCGTTGCGCACCAGGTCGCCCCACTCCTGCGGGGTGTGGATCACCGTCCCCTGGGCGCACTCGCTGTTCCACTCCGAGCCGTTGGTGGTGGCGAAGCAGCCGAACGGCACGCCCGCGAAGGCGGAACCGCCCGCGAAGACGTCCGGGTAGTCGCCGAGCAGGACGTTGGTCATCATCGCGCCGGAGGAGACGCCGGTGGCGAAGACCCTGCTGGTGTCGGCGTTGTAGGTCCGGGTGACCCAGTCGACCATGGACTTGATGCCCACCGGGTCACTGCCGCCGCCCCGGGTGAGCGCCTGCGGCGAGGAGACGTCGAAGCACTTGCTGCTTCGGGTGACGGACGGGTAGATCACGATGAAGCCGTAGCGGTCGGCCAGCGAGGCGTACTCGGTGTTGGAGTAGAACACCGGCCCTGAGCCGGTGCACCAGTGCACGGCCACCAGAACCGCGGGGCGGGCGGTGACGGTGTCCGGGACGTACACGTACATCTGCAGGTTGCTCGGGTTGGCCCCGAAGCCGGTTATCTCCGTGAGCGTGGCGGCCGCCGCCGTGGGGGTCTCCGCGGCCGTTTCGGTGCGGGCCGAAGCCGCGGGCGCGGTGAGGAATGTCGCCGCGAGTAACGGCAGCAGGCCTGCGAGAAGCGCGACGAGCACCGAACGCAGCGGTCTTCTCGCGATGTTGCCGACAGTGGTGGACACGTCCTGGTCCCTTCCTGATCACGGCTCGTGGGGTGACGCGTGGCGGAAGTCGGAGTCCCGCTGAGCGGGGCTGCCCGTTCCGCATCGTGGCATGAGCATGGCCTTCATGGAAGCGCTCCCACCCTTCGAAAAAATTCGCTGACCAGCGGTTGCAGAACCGACCGGCACGCATTGCGCGCAAAGCGTTGACCAGAAAGCGCTTACCCCCTACCTTCCGTTCATCGATGTGACCCATCGATGTCGATTCACATTCGACGGGACGCCCCGGAACGCACCGCCACAGGGACTGCGCACTCCCTGAAGCCGTGCCGTCCCCCACTCCGGGCCCTCCGTCGCCGCTCCGCCGGTACGCGCACAGCACACGCCATGGCGCACAACCCAGTGATCGATGTTCATGTGACTGATCGCCCCCTCGGTCAGTCAGCCCTCCCGAAGGGACGCACCCGCATGCGCACACGCCCCCCACGTACACAGAAGCAAAGATCAATGGCGGCGGCAGCCGTGGCCACCGCACTCGCGGCGGCAGCCGTTCTGGCCGCCCCGCAGCCGGCCGGTGCGGCCGAGAACGCACCCGTCGGATTCGGTGCCGGAACGACCGGCGGCGGCAGCGCCACCCCGGTCACCGTGACGACGCTCGCCGCCTTCAGGACCGCTGTCACGGGCAACGCGGCGAAGGTGGTGCGGGTGAGCGGTCTGATCACGCTGAGCGGTCAGGTGGACCTGGGCTCCAACACCACGGTGCTGGGCGTCGGTTCGTCCTCCGGGTTCACCGGCGGCGGCCTCCGGATCAAGGAGGAGACCAATGTCGTCGTCCGCAATCTCAACATCAGCAAGCCGCTGGCGCCTTCGGACGGGGTGACCGTCCAGGAGTCCACGAAGGTGTGGATCGACCACAACTCCTTCTCGGCGGACCGCACCCACGACAAGGACTACTACGACGGTCTGCTGGACATCAACCACGGCTCCGACAACGTGACGGTGTCCTGGAACACCTTCAAGGATCACTTCAAGGGCTCGCTCGTCGGCCACAGCGACAACAACGCGTCCGAGGACACCGGCCATCTGAAGGTGACGTACCACCACAACCACTTCAGCAACGTGTACTCGCGCATCCCCAGCCTGCGGTTCGGCACCGGCCACTTCTACGACAACTACGTCCAGGGCGCCGACACCGCCGTGCACTCCCGGATGGGCGCCCAGATGCTCGTCGAGAACAACGTCTTCCGTTCGACGCTGGTCGCGGTCACCACGAACCGCAGCAGCGACATCGACGGATACGCCAACCTGCGCGGCAACGACCTCGGCGGAGCCGCCACGGAGGTCTCGCGGGTCGGCAGCTTCACCACCGCTCCGTACAGCTACACCGCGGAGCCGGCCTCGACCGTCGTCGCCTCGGTGACCTCCGGTGCGGGTGCCGGAAAGATCTGACAAGTCCGCGTTTCCGGCGAATCCGGCACCTTCGCCGGCTCCCCACACAGCACGACCGACTGGAAGAAGGCATCGGGACATGACTTCTGCGGTACAGCCACGCGCGCGCGGGCGCGCGCTGACGGGCACCCTGGCCACCCTCGGCCTTACGTTTGGCATGATCATGACTAGTGGAGCGCTCTCCCCCGCGAGCGCGGCGACCTGGCCGACCGCCAACGGCAGCCAGGGCGTCTCCTCGACCATCCCGATCTCCGGCACCAAGGACTACGGGATGAAGCGCCTCTACGGCACCGGCGACCTCGGCACCGGCGGCCAGGACGAGGACCAGGGACCGATCCTGGAGCTGGCGGCGGGCGCCGTCCTCAAGAACGTCATCATCGGCGCCCCGGCGGCCGACGGCATCCACTGCAAGGGCAGCTGCACCCTGCAGAACGTGTGGTGGGAGGACGTCGGCGAGGACGCCGCCACCTTCCGCGGCAGCTCCTCGTCGAACGTGTACACCATCTCCGGTGGCGGCGCGAAAGAAGCCAGCGACAAGGTGTTCCAGTTCAACGGCGCGGGGACGCTCAACATCTCCAACTTCGCGGCGAAGAACTTCGGCACGTTCGTCCGGTCCTGCGGCAACTGCTCGACGCAGTACAAGCGGACCATCAACCTCACCAACATCGAGGCGACCTGGTCGGGCGGCAAGCTCGCCGGCATCAACACCAACTACGGCGACAGCGCAACCCTGAGGGGCATCACGATCATCGGGGACACCAGCAAGAAGATCGTCCCCTGCCAGAAGTACATCGGTAACAACACGGGCAAGGAGCCGACCACCAACGGCTCCAACGCGGACGGCACGTACTGCAAGTACTCGTCCGGCGACATCACGTACCGCTGAGCCATCCCCCCTCCGGCGGCTGTACGAGGCGGCCCGCACCCGCCTCGTACAGCCGCCGTCCTCCCGGCCCGCACCCGCTCCCCGCCCTCGCTCTCCCGCCCCCTCGACACGTGTCAGCGCGTGTTGCGGCCCCACATCGGGTCGAACCGCTCCCAGGCCTCGTCCCACTCGTCCATGCGGCGCCGCTCCAGCCGGCCGCGCAGCAGACGCCAGCCGACATACGGCACGGTCGCCCCGCTCCCGCCCGCGAGGGCGCCGACCAGCGCGGACCTGAGGCGGGCCTCGGACTCGGTGGCGGGCTTCGTCACCAGGCGGCCCTGCGGGTCCGTCCAGATCGTCGCCGGGCTGCCCGCGGTGCTGCCCGAGTCGACGCGGGCCTGGCCCGTGTGCCGGGTGCCGTCGGCGGCGGTCCAGCGGATCTTCGCCCACACCTTCTCGCTGCCGACCGTGCCGGGCGCGTCCTCGACGACCAGGGCCGTCACCGCCCGCCACTCGGCGCGTTCCCTCGCGAGCCCCCGCGCGACGGAGTGGGTCGCCACCAGGCCCACAAGGACTCCGGTGAGCACGATGAGTGCCCAGGTGGCCAGCACGGCCCATCCCTCCATGGCATCCACGCGGCGTCTGAGCGGATTCCGCCGCCAACGCCACAGCCACACCCTCGGACCACGGAATGCCGCCATCGAAGGCATCCTCCTCACGCACACACGGACATGCCCTGCCGTCCTCCCATACGCGCGATGTCCCGCCGTTGCTCACGGCTCGGCGGAGTTGTCCGTCACATCCGCCGACAAACCGCGCTGACCTGCGGCGACACCGCTCCCAGAGGTGACTGTCAGTGGTGGGGTGCAGACTGGCCGATGACTGGACAAAGACGTCCCGGAGGTGATCGGCATGACCGAGGTACTGCTCACGGTCGGCACGCGCAAGGGCCTGTTCATCGGGCACCGGCGCGGTGGCACGTGGGAGTTCGACGACAGCCCCTCTTTCAACGCGCAGGCCGTGTACTCGATCGCGATCGACACCCGGCGGGAGATCCCGAGACTGCTGGTCGGCGGCGACAGCGCGCACTGGGGACCGTCGGTCTTCCACTCCGACGACCTGGGCCGGACCTGGACCGAACCGGAGCGGCCCGCCGTCAGGTTCCCCAAGGACACGGGTGCCTCGCTGGAGCGCGTCTGGCAGCTCCACCCCTCGACGGCGGAAGCGGACGTGGTCTACGCGGGCACGGAACCGGCGGCGCTGTACCGCTCCGAGGACCGCGGTGAGTCCTTCGAGCTGGTCCGCCCGCTGTGGGAACACCCCACCCGCTCCCGGTGGGTGCCGGGCGGCGGCGGTGAGGGCCTGCACACGATCGTCACCGACCAGCGCGACCCGCGTGCGCTGACGGTCGCCGTCTCGACGGCCGGGGTGTTCCGTACGGCCGACGGCGGCACGAGCTGGGCCCCGTCCAACTCCGGTGTCTCCGCGGTGTTCCTGCCGGATCCGAACCCGGAGTTCGGCCAGTGCGTGCACAAGGTCGCGAAGGACTCCGCCAACCCGGACCGGCTGTACCTGCAGAACCACTGGGGTGTGTACCGGAGCGACGACGCGGGCGGGCAGTGGACGGACATCGGGGCCGGGCTCCCCTCGACGTTCGGTTTCGCGGTGGCGGCCCATCCGCACCGAGGGGACACGGCGTACGTCTTCCCGATCAACGCCGACGCCGACCGCGTCCCCGCCGACCACCGCTGCCGCGTCTTCCGTACGGCGGACGCGGGCAAGAGCTGGGAACCCCTGTCGGCGGGGCTGCCGCAGGGCGACCACTACGGCACGGTGCTGCGCGACGCGCTGTGCACGGACAACGCTGACCCGGCGGGCGTCTACTTCGGCAACCGCAACGGCGAGGTGTACGCGTCGGCGGACGACGGCGACAGCTGGCAGCAGTTGGCGTCCCATCTGCCGGACGTGCTGTGCGTGCGGGCCGCGGTGATCGACTGAGGACCGGCGGTCGGAGGTTCGGCCGGCAGTCGTCGAGCAGGGGTGAGCGGGTGGGTGCTCCGGGGCGGTGCGGCAGGCCCCGGAGCACCCGGTGGCGTCAGGCGATGCGGATCTCCCGCAGCACGGTTCCGCTCGCCTTGACCCTCAGCCGGGGGCGTTGGCCGGCCCGGAAGAGGACCACCCGCTGGTAGGTGCCGTCGGTGAACACCGGGGCGGGCTCCTTCTTCCAGACGTGCTCGAAGATGCCGTTCTCCAGCGCCCAGATCACCACCCGGTCCTTGTCGGGACCCAGCAGCCCGCCATGGGCGTCCTGGGGCGTCACGGTCACCCGTACCGCCCGCATCCCGCTCGGATGCGAGGGGACGCGGGTCTGTTCGACCTCTGTCTTCCGCACGTCCACCCGGATCCCCGCCAACGCGGCGACGGTCAACTGGCGGCTGAACGGCTGGCCGTTGGTGTCCACGCCCTCCGCGAAGAGCGTCCAGCTGAAGGCTCCCTCCTTGTTCACCCGAGCGAAGGTGTTGGTGTAGTTGCCGTCACCGTCCGGGTCGTGCAGTTCGTTCGTGCCGTCCACGAACAGACCCTTCGGGGGCTCCTCGCAGGGCAGGTGGGGCCACTTGTTGCGGCGCAGCAGCTCCTCGATTCTCGCCTCCCGCTGCGAGGGAGGGTCACGCCGGTCGGACAACGCCTCCATCCGGACGTTGGAGCCGAGGCCGGACAGGGCCGTGCCCATCCCGACGGCGGGCGCGACCAGTTCGGCCCTGATCGTGGCGCCCAGGATCGGTGCCGCGTCGTGCCGCAGCCGTACCGTGAGCTTCATGTCGTCGCCGGTGAGGTAGGCCGGCTTGTCGAGCAGGACGTCCGCCTTGACGTGCAGGTCCTCGAAGGGGAACACCTCCTCGACCGTGAGGGGCTTCGGCACGGGCTGCAGGGGGTTGGTGATGTCGAGATACGTCACCCGCCACTCGATCGCGGCGTCGGTCAGCTCGGGCAGGTCGGAGACCCACGCGGCGTGGTGCGTCTCCGTGCTCTCCGGCGTGACGGAGTACGTCTCGTACTGTCCGGTGCTTGGGATGAGCCGTTCCAGTTTGATGGTGGTGTTCGAGACCGGGTTCTTCGGCACGATCGCGAAGATCAGGCGGTCGGCGCCCGCAGTCGTGGTGAAGTGCGCCATTCCGGCGGCGTCGACGGTCGCGATCGGCCGGTCGACGTCCTGGTTGAGGTTGAGGATCTGGGCGAACGCGGACGCAAGGTCGGCCGCGGTGTTGACGGGCAGGAAGTGCCCGGTCCCGGCGGCGAGATTGCCGAGCACCGTGGTCTCCACCTGCGAGCCGAGGCCGATGGCGAACAGCTGTTTGTGCTCCCTGATCCAGTTGAGGATCTCGCCACGCCTCGGATGCAGTGGGTCGAAGGGCAGGTCGGCGAACTTCTTGATGGTCCCCGGCGGCAGACCGGCCGACGCGCTGGGGTCGTTGGGGCCGACGTAGACGCATCCGGCGTTCTCCTCGCCGTCGGTGACCAGGAGCATGGTGAGCCGCCGGTCGCCGACCGGCCCGGCGTCGGCCAGCAGGTCGACACCCCGGACGAGTCCGTCGCCGATCGGGGTCAGGCTGAGGGGCTGCTCAAGGTCGAGCGTCTTGATTCTGTCCTTCGCTTGGCCGATCTTGGTCAGCGGCATGATGGTCTTGACCAGGTTCGACGGACTGCCTCCGTGCCAGCCCTGCTCGTCGGTGAAGGTCACGATGGCGAGGCTGTCGTCGCCGTGCACGTGTTCCCTGGCCCCCGCGTAGAGGTGGGTGAAGACCCGGGCTGCCGCCACGGCCCGGCTCCAGCGGCTCGGGGAGTCGAGGGCCATGCTGCCGGAACGGTCCAGGACCATGACGACGTGCTGGGGGCGGGCGCTCACCGTGAGTTCGTTCGGGTCACTGGTGCTCGTCAGGAACGCCGTGTTGTTCGGCGTCGTGCCGCCGAAGGCGACGTCGGTAACGAGTCGGATCGTCTGCGGTTCGTAGACGCCCGGCAGTTTCATGTCGTAGTCGCGGGCGGTCAGCACCGGACTGGGCAGGTCGCTGATGGCTATGTCGTGCTCGTGGCGCCACCGGTAGGTGGGCGCGAGGCTCGCGGGCAGGGTCCCGATGACCGTGCCCTGGGTCGCGTCCGCCGAGTGCAGGGTGATCGGCTCCTGTTCCCGCATGGCGGCGGGCGTGCCCTGGAGTTCGGCGCGCGGGTCGCTCGCCAGGTAGTGCATGTTCGTGGTGCCGACGATCGCGTAGTTCAGGGTCCAGCCGATGGGTGCGGACACCTTGGCCCGCAGTTCCCACGTCTGGTTGAAGTCACCGGCGTTGTTGAAGATCTCCACGTTGAGGGCGGTGGGATCGGTGGCCGGTTCGCTGGACACGGTGATGGTGTAGGCGCCCCTGACCACCGGGGAGTTGGGCACGGGCCACAGGGCGACGGGCGCCGGGTCCGGGTTGTTGGTGAACGGCGGCGGCTTGAGGGTGACGGTCAGCCCCGCGGCCGGTGCCGTGTCCGGGAAGCTGATGGTGAAGCCCGTGGCGGTCCCGCCGTCGACGTCCAGGTCGAAGTTGGCGAGGAACGCCTTGGAGTTGTCTATCCGATAGTGATCGAGGGTCGGTTGGCTGACGCCGGGAAACGGCATGCTCTCTCCTTGGGAGAATTGTCCGGTCATGGAATGCGTGGACGCGCTCGGCCGCGCGGCCGTCGGGTGGTGCGGGTTCGCGGTTCTCGGTTCTCGGTTCGCATGCGTGGATGCGGATGCGCGCCGGGTGCCGTCAGACCGTGGGCACGATGCACTTCGCGAAGATGTCGTTGTTGCCCAGCCGATTGGTCTGCCAGAACATCCAGATGCCCTGGCCCGGCACGAAGACGGGAAAGGGCTTGGCGTTGTCCACGTTGTCGAGGGTCAGCCGCAGCGGGCCGCCCACTTCGGTCACGAGGTTGCGGCGTCTACGGAGCACGATCTCGTTGCCGCCGCCCGTCGCCGGCCGCTGCGAGAGCAGATAGAGCGTGTTCTCCGCATCGACGGTCGCGCTCGGCTGCTTCTCCCCGCCTGCCCCGGCGACCGCCACCGGGCTGCTCCAGACGCCGTTGGTGCACACGTACTCCATCAGCGTGCTGCCGCTGTCGAAGAACACCCGGGCGTTGGTGGCGTTGTGGGCCAGGACGAAGGCGTTGGACGAGGCGGGCGCCGGCGTCGAACCGGTCATGTCGACCCCCTGTCCGGGGGACGCGGCGGGGTTGAGCCGCAGGACCCGGAGGTTGGTCCCGTCCGTGTAGGCCGCCCACACCATGCCGTCCGCCACGGACGCGTGCAGGGGTTGCTGCGAGGCGGCGATGTCCTGCAACTGCACGGGCTGGAGGTCGACGAAGGTCTTGGCGACGTGGTCGAAGCGTCGGTAGAACCAGCGTCCGGCCGCCGACTGGTGGGTGAAGAGGACCGCGAAATCGCCGGCCACGACGGCATGCGGCAGGGTGTCGGCGGAGCTCGTCGTGGTGCCGACGTCCTCCTGCGGCGCGGTGTCGAGCCGGCTGAACGGGCCACGCTTCATGTGCACGTCCGCCCCGGTCCCGATGGACGACCCCGTCTGGTAGGCCACCAGCAGCTCGCCGTCCGGCAGTGCCACCGCCGTGGGCTCCTGGTGGACGGCGGTACCGGTGGTGAGGATCGCCGCCTGGGTGAAGCCCGCGCTGGGCTGCGAACGGTCGAGCCGGGAGGCGACCACCTGGAGGGTGGTTCCGCCGGCCCGCTGCGACTGCCAGACCACCACCAGCCCGCCCGCGGTGTCGGCGACGGCGGCCCTGCGGATGAAGTCCGGCTCCGGGGCCGGGGACACCGCCAGGTCCGGCGAGGCCGGGAGCTCGCCCTTGATCAGCGAGTTGATCGCGGAGCGCAGACTGACCAGGGGGCGCCCCTCACCGCGGCGGTAGGCGGCCGGGTCGGCGACGTCGAGGACGTCGGTGAGCAGGTGCGCGGGCGGTGTCAGCAGCCGGCGCTCACGGCGGTCGGAGATCTCGGCGCCGGTGACGGCGGCCTGGCCGCCCCGCCGGTTGAGGCGCGCCAGCGGGTAGTACAGGTGAGCGGGGATGTGATCGGTCGCCCCGGGCGCGGGCAGGACCGACCCGGTCTTGACCCGTACGACCCATTCGCGCACGATCCGCGCACAGGACTCCACACCCATGCCCGGGTGGATGAGGCCTGGTTCCTCCTCGGGGGTGAGCAGCCGTTCCCACATGTCCAGGTAGACGAGGAACTGGGTGGGTCCGGAGGGAGTGGTGAGCGCGGGTGTCACCGGGACGCCGAGCCGGGCGGCCAGGGCCGCGGCGCCGGGACGGCCGGCGTGCAACGGCTGCTGCGAGTAGCGCAGATCGGTGGGGATGATCGCGTCGAGGCCGTCGACGAGGATCCGGCCGACATGGCGCAGCCCCTGGTCGGTGGGCGCGGTGTTCGCGGGCGCGGTGGGCACGCCCGCGGAGATGGTGAAGTCGTTGTCCAGTCCGCCGACGATGCGGAACCCGTCGCTGCCCTCGGGCACGCCGTCGCCGACGTACCACCTGAGATGGGCGCGCAGCTCGAACTTGCGGACGTCGTCGAGTTCGTTGAGGTCGGCGTCGACGAGAGGGACGCCCTGTTGGAGGCGTACGTTCGCGTAGCGGCGCAGGGGGTCGAAGGTGCTCGGTGTGATGATCGCCATGGAGCGCTCCTCAGAACGTCAGCCAGACGGTCCGCTCCAGCGTGCTGTCGCGGTCCTTGGCGATGACGGGATGGGTCACGTAGTTGATCAGGACGGCCGAGCCGCCCAGTTGGGCCACCAGGCCGAACTCGCGCAGATTGCCGGTGACATGGCTCCCGTTGGGCCAGGGCGGGAAGCCCGGGCCGAAGGTCGCCAGGACCTGGAGGCGGTTGGTGGGTGTGGAGGACACCGCGCCCGCGTTCAGGAAGTCGATCTGGAGGGTGGTCAGCCGGAACGGGTTGGGGTCCACCAGGGCGGTCTGGCCGCTGGTCGCGGGCGGCGGACCGGTGCTGTCCCACTGGCTCAGTCCGGCACCCACCTGGAGTCCGATCAGGCCGTTCGCCGCGGGGGTGCCGCGGATGAAGGACGCCAGCAGTTTGCGGCAGTCGCCGACGATGGCGTTGGACTGCCAGCCCCGGTCCCAGCGCACCCGTCCGTCCGGGCCGCGCAGGACGTCCCGGTACTGTCCGCGCAGGGCGGCGGCCGGGTGTTCGGCGCCGTCGTGCCGAGGACCTGTCGTGGTCATCTTCGTTCGCGTCCTTCCGTTCGGGTCGTGCGGGTTCGGGTCGTTCGGGTTCCGGGCTGAGCCGTCGAGGCGTGGGTCAGGTGAACGGCGGCCACCACAGACGCCGGCGCAGGGTGACGGGGTTGTCGAGGTCGACGGCGACGCTGCCGCCGTCGCCGGCGAGGAAGACCTGCCAGCCGGGCAGGGCCACCGCGGTGGCCTCCTCCAGGGGCGGGAGCACCTCGGCGAAGGGGTAGTCGTCCTGGTAGGAGTCGGTGAGTTCGTTGCCCGGGGCGAAGACGATCTCCTCCAGCTCGGTGGACCGCAGGATGATCACGGCGCGCAGGTTCACGGGCAGGAACCGCTCGAGCAGTTGACGCAGCCGTTCGGCGTCCCGGCGGGCCAGCGGGCGCCCGGCCGGTCCCCGGTCGACGTACAGCCCGATGGTGGCCGGGGTGTAGACCTCGTCCGCCGACATCGGCCCGCCGCGGGGTTGTTGCGGGGTGTAGTCGCCGAGGTCCCCGAAGCGGGCCCGGCCGCGGTTGCGGTCCAGGTCGGCCGGGATCGCCGTCACGGATCCGGCGAACCGCCGCAGGGAGGCCTCCTCCGGGGCGCGGCGGCTGGTCCGGGTGTCGTCCGGGCCCGGGATGCCGCCGCCCAGCCTGCCGAGGGCCACGTTGCGGTCGCTGCGGAACAGCAGCCACTCGGTGCCGTCGGGCAGGGTGAAGGGAGCGGGGTGGCCGTCGGAAGCCGTTCCGGGCAGTCGGGGCGTGGGTGGGCCGGCCGTACCGGACGCGTCCACGTCGGTCGACCAGAGGCGGCGGCCCCCGCCTCGGTCGGAGCGGTAGTACACCCGCAGTCCGCCGGACGGCAGGCGGGACAGGGCGGGTTCGCGGTCGGTGGCCCGGGCCGGGGGCGCCGGAGGGCCGGTGACCTGGCTCGGGGCGGACCAGCCGGACGTGAGGGTCCAGTTGCGCAGCCGGACACACCAGTTCTCGCCGCTGTTCGTCTCGGGTTGCCGTTCCGCCCAGGTCAGCCAGAGACGAGTGCCGTCGCCGACCACATGCGGCTCACGGTCGGCAAGCCCGGCGGGGGCGAACCACTGGGGGGCGGACCATGGGCCGTGCAGGCCGCGGACCTGGTCGCCGACCAGTCCGTCCGCGGAGGTGACGCGCCGCCAGACACCGGCTGGGGTTCGGCGGCCGAGTCCCGTCGTGGTGCCCACCCGGACCTCGCCGTCCGGGGCGACCGACACGGCGTGGCAGTCGTTGCCCGGCAAGCCTTCGGCGGTGGTGTGCAGCACGGCTGTGCCCCCGGGGCGCAGTTCGGCGAGGCCGGCTCCGGTGGCGATCCACGCGGTTCCGGTCTGTCCGGGTTCGGGCCGGACGCCGACCGGTGGCGCGGCGAACGCGACGGCGCGGATGTCGCGGACCTCGGCCGGTGGGCTCGTACCCCCGTCCGGGCCGGTCAGGGCCGCGGGCAGGTCGACGAGTGACACCGTGCCGCTGGGGGTGATCCGGGCGATGCCGAGGACGGTGGTGGCCCAGACCGAGCCGTCGGCGGCGGGGGCGACATGCCGGACCTCGGCGGCCGGCAGTCCGTCGGTGGTGCCGAAGACGCGTTGCTCTCCGGCCGGGCCCAGGCGGACGAGCCCGTTGCCGGTGGCGAGCCATACCCGGCCCGCCGTGTCGACGGCGAGGTGCCGGCCGTCCTGCGGGGTGCTCGGCGTGGTCCAGGTACCGTCCGGGCGGCGCCCGCTGACCCCTTGGGCGTGGGCGAACCAGACGGTTCCGTCGCGGGCCACCGTGACCGCCCGTACGTCGTTGTCGGCGAGCCCGCCACCGGTGGAGGCCGTGGTCAGGGCCGTCAGCGTGCCGCCGGTGCGCACGGCGGCGCCGGCGGCGGTGGCGTACCAGGTGGCACCGTCCGCGTCGGGGGCCGTGGCGCGTACGTCGTTGCTGGGGAGGCCGTCGGCGGCGGTGACGGACCGCCAACTGCCGTCGCCCTGCAGGACGCCCACTCCGGCGGCGGTGGCGACGAGCAAGGAGTCGTCCCAGCGTGCGCGGGCGAGCTGCCAGGTTCCCTGGCGGTGGGTGCTCCAGAACAGCCGGACGGCCCCCTGCTGATCGAGTACGGCCGTGCAGTCGGCGAGGCGCCCCGGGGCGACGGTGTCGACTTCGGCGGCCGGCTGCCAGTCGAGTTCGGGTTCCCAGCCTCCCCGGCCGATCATGCGCCGGTCGCCGAACCCGAGCGCGCGGGCGGCGGTGGACTCGGCGAGGTCGGCGCGGAGCACCACTCCGGGGCCGGTCGCGGTGGTGTGCAGGGCCAGCGAGCCGTCCGCCGCGGCGGCCGCGCTCACCCCGTCGAGCTGGGCGTTGACCGCGGCGACGACCTCCTGTGCGGTCGCGGCCCCCGGGTCGGCGTAGTCGGCCGGGTGCACGGTGAACACCTCGGTGGCTCCGTATCCGGTCAGGGTCATCCGGGTGCCGGGGACGAGCCGGAACGGGGCTGCGGTCTCGCCGCGCAGCCGCGCCGGGGTCAGTGGCCTGCTCGTGCCGACCCGCCAGCGCAGCCGGGCGGCGGGCGTGTCGGGATGCTCCACCCAGGACAGCCAGAGCCGTCCGTCCGGCAGCGCGACCACCGCGGGGTCGGCCTGGGCGGCGACCGGCCGGTCCTCGACCTGCTGACCGTCGTACCAGCGCCCGCGCAGCCGGGCCTTGCAGGTCAGCCGGGGTTGTACGGTGCCGGGGCCGATCGTGCCCGCGTGGGCGACCCACAGGCGTCCCAGCGGGTCCAGGTCGGTGGCGATCCGGCCGCGCGGCGCACCGTCGAGGGAGACGAGCCCCGCGGGGGAACCCTCCAGCACGATCCGCGAGTCGGGCCCCTGCAACGGCGAGCGCAGGCGCAGGACCCCGCCCACCGCCTCGGCGCGCAGCCCGTCGGCCAACCGGTCCACCACGGCGGCGACTTCGGCGGCGGTGGCCGCGGACAGGTCGGCGAAGTCGCCGGGGCCGAAGGTGAGGGTGGCGGGAAGTCCCCCGTCGACGGCCACGGTGAGGGTCATCCCGGGGTGCAGGGCGAACGGCTCGCGCAGGGTCCCGGTCAGCTCGGCGGCGTGGGCCTGGGTGCCCACCGCCCGGTCGTTCGGGGGCGCGAAACCGAGAACGGGCGCCGCGTCGTCGGATCCCGCCCAGACCGGTTCGGGGCCTCCCGCCGGGTCGGGCCGACGTACGGCGGCGAAGACGTTGTACTGGGGCGGGTTCCCGGTGCGTGACAGGTGCTGGACGAACTCGGTGACCCGGGTGGACCAGCCGGTGTAGTGGTCGACGACGCTGCGCAGTCCCGGCATGGTGCCCACGGCCGCGTACAGGCGAGGGGCGGTGGCGATCTCGTTGCGTCGGCGGGCGATGTCCTGGTCGGCGGTGAGGTCCCAGCCGATCCAGTCGGCCAGCAGCGGCAGGAACCGCGCGTCCACCGATGTCACGTCGCGCAGTGACCGCAGGCCCTCGGCGGAACTGCGCACGGAATCGAGCCCGGCGCCGAACACGTCGACGAACCTGCGCAGTTGGCCGCCCTTCCCGGCGGCCTCCGGCAGCAGTCCGGTGCCCTCGTCCGGCGGGCGGGTGACCGTGTCGTGGCGGCGGTACACCTCCGGGATCAGTTCGTACAGGGTGCGGTTGTGTCCGTGGGGCGAGCCGGGGGTGGCGGTGGCCAGCAGCGGCTCGCCGGGCCGGCCGGGGGTCTCGAGCCGGTAGTAGTAGGTCGTGCCCGGGTCGAGTTCCGTGCCGGGGCCGCCGACGTCCAGGAGGTCCACCTCGTGGCGCAGCACCCGGCGGTCGGCGGCGAAGACGGTGCGGACGGTTCGGCGCACCATCTCGCGCGGGGCGCCCGTGACCAGTTCGGCGACGGTCACCGTCTGCTCCCTGACGCGCTCGGCGCCCTCGGTCCAGTCACGGTCCGGCAGATCCCGTACGACCAGCACTCCCGGCACTGGGGCGGGAGGGAAGGCGGCGCTGTCGTGGACGAGATACGGATCGGCGCCGTTCGACGGCACGCCCGGAAAGGAGAAGTCGCGCAGTTTGCGCCGCAGGGCGACCGGCGGCGGAACGGCGACGCTCTCCCCCGGCTCCGGTACGAAGGTCCAGCTCACCAGGACACGCCGGCCGATCAGGTCGGCCGTCGCGGTGAACGCGTCGACTCTCATACCGCGCCCGTCCTGACCCGCACGTCGAGTGCGCCGAGGACGGGGATCTCGAACTCCCCTATGTCGATACGGCCTTCGGTCGCGATGTTCGACAGCGCCGCTTCCCGCAGGAACGGCGGGAGTTCCGCGAGCGGGGGCAGGTTGTGCCGGGCGAGCTCGGCGTCGAGGTCGGCGGGCGGCCGGTCGGCCCGGCGCAACGTGGTGATCGTCGAGGACAGCACCCCGGGGACCGCCTCGGCCACGGCGTAGAAGTCGCTCTGGTAAAGGGTCTGCGCGAAGTCCACCCGGTCGAAGGCCAGCAGGCCCGCGATGGCCGCCTCGACATGGCTGGCCACGGCGTCGCTCACGAACCGTTCGTCGGTGAGGAGTTCGATCGTGATGTCCACGGGCACGGCCTGGGCGTCCAGGACGCGTACCAGCGTGCCCGCCATCCGCTTGTCCTCGAAGTATCCGATCAGCCGGTGGCGCAGCGCCTCGGGGACGGGGCGGAAGGAGTCGCCCGCCGGGGCCACGTACAGGTCGATCCGGTTCCAGGAGGCGCTGTACGCCCGGGCCTTGGCGACGGTGCCGGTGCTGTGGGCGAGCGCCACGTAGTCGCTGGTGGTGACCGCGCGGTTGGTGGAACGGAAGGCGAAGGGGGCGTACTTCGCCGCGTGGTCCGTGCGTTCGGCGTCGCCGCCGCCCGCCGCGCCCTGGGGGTTGACCACGGCGCGCAGGGAGGGAACGGGGGTCAGCGGCTGGGTGATCGCCCCCGCGCCCAGGTTTCCCGCCGCGCCCCGGCACACCCGGTAGGAGGCCCGGACGTTGCTGAGGCCCACCGGAGGACGCCGCCCCGCGCCGAACACGACATGCGCGGTGCCGGTGCCGTCGATCAGGAGTTGGTAGTGCCGGGCCTCCGGATGCGAGAACACGGCCCTGCCGTCCGCGGAGATGTCGAAGAGCAGGCTGTCCCTGCGGTCCCAGGTGACCCAGCCCGCACCCTCGTTGACCTGTACGACGACGGAGTCGACCACCACGGTCGGGTCCGGCAGCCGGAACGTCTGGTTGGGTTCACCGGTGGACGAGCCGAGCACCACGTCCTCGACGGCGACGCTCTGCTCCACCGGCAGTCCGTCGTAGTGCACGACGGGCCCGAGGTCCGGGTCCTCGCCGGGCCGAAGCTGGTCGGAGAGCAGGTCGAGGTCCAGGTCCGGCCCCAGATACACGTACTCCAGCACGGCGGCGCCGTCCTGCGACCGGGAGGCGAAACGGCTGCCGTGCGCCACCCTGACCCGCTGGGCGGTCGTGGGGCGGGTGAAGGTCAGCAGCAGGTCGGCGACGGCGGGGACGGCCGGGGAGAGTTCGTAGCCGATCAGCCGGAGCAGGTCGACCACGCTCTGCCGCTCGGTGGCCGTGCCGGGGAACAGTTCGCTGGCGATGCGGTCCTGGTAGTACAGCATCACGTCGCCCGCGTAGGCGAACAGATCGACCATCAGCATGCCCAGGTCGGCGGGTGACTCGTCGGTCCATTCGGGCAGCCGCAGCCGGGCCAGCCGCAGCATGGCGTCCCGCAGGGACCGGAAGTCCTTGTCGGTGTAGTCGATGGCCGGCGGCGTGGCGGGCGGCGTGGTCACGGTGGGCTCCTGGATCGGTTCTTCTGTCTGCTCTTCTGTCTGCGAAGCGGCAGTCGGGGTGTCCCGAGGTGTGTGCAGGGGTGCGTGCCGGGTGCCGTCAGTCCAGCGGCACGATCAGCTGGCCGCCCACGGGCTGGTCGGCGTGGATGTAGTCCAGCGCCAGGCGCAGTTCGCCCTGGTCGTGGCCGACATGGGCCCGGGTGACGACGATGCGCCGTTCCCAGCGGACGACGGCCTCGTGGGCCTGCCTGCGCAGCAGGTCGGCGGTGACGTCGTCGGCGGGCTCGTGGACGAGCGAGTGCACCCTGGTGCCGTACTCGCGCAGCATCGGCCGTTCGCCGAGCCGGGTGAGCAGCAGGATCCGCAGGTCCTCGCGGACCTTGTCGAAGCCGGTGGTCCAGGCGACCCCGCCGGTGCGCGGATCGATCCGGAACGGAAACGCGGTTCCCGCAGCTTCGGGCATGGTGTCCTCCTCGATCGGTGATCGGTAGGGAGTGGGTGGAGCGAGGGGCGGCGGAACGGGTCAGTCGAGCGGGCAGGGCGGCGGGGCGGGCAGGTGCGGCGGCGCCGGAATCGAGGGCGGCGCGGGCAGACCGGGTACGGCGGGCAGGGGTACCGGGATCTCCGGGACCGGTGGGGCGGGCAGCCCCGGCAGCGCGGGGAGTGCGAGGCTCGGCGGGGCGGGGAGCGCGGGCGCGGCCGGCAGTCCCGGCACCGCGGGAAGGGGTACGGCGATCTTCGGCAGGGGTGGGGCGGGCAGGCCGGGAAGCACCGGCGTTTCGAGGACGGGCGGGGCGGGGGGCTTGGGAATCGTGGGCAGCCCCGGCAACGCCGGTACGGGTACCGGGATCTCCGGGAAGGGCGGGAACGAGCAGCGGCTGGTCATTTGACGACCACCGCACTGCTGAAGTGCGTACCGGGCTTCGGCAGGACGGGGGCCAATTCCAAAGACGCCGTGGCCGGCCCCTGCGGCGTCGGGTGCGTATGACCGACCACGGCCTTCCACAGCGCCTCGAACCCCGACTTCAGCACCACCGCCTCTCCCGCGCCGCTGCCCACGGCGACGGTCGTCGCGTCCAGGACGATCTTGGCGGCACTGACATGGACGGTGTCCCCGGCGACATTGAGGGTGGTGCCGTCCGGATTGACCAGGGCGGTGCCGTTCTCCCCCATCACCAGGTGGTTGCCGTGCTGTTCGACGAGGGTCGTGGTGCCGTTCTCCGCGTCGAGGTGCAGATGCGAGCCCTGCTGGTTGGCCAGCAGAACACTGCCGTTGTGGTCGATCGAGACGAACGCGTCGCCGCTGTGCCGGATGAGGACGCGCTCCTCCCCCTCGGTGTCGTCGATCTCGATGGTGTGTCCCGAGCGGGTCTGGATCACCCGCCGCTCGGGAGGGGAGACCTGGGTCTCCGGCGGGGTGGAGCCCTCCGGGTGCCACACCCCGACCCACAGCGGCGACTGCGGGTCCCCCGCCTCGAACTCCACCCAGACCCGGGCGCCGACGGGCGGCACGAAGAAGTGCCCGTACGGCATGCACGCGGCGGCGGCGACCGCCGTCCCGCGGAATATCGTCGGCACCAGCACCGTGAGGGTGCCCTGGTGCTTGGGGTCGTTGTTGTCGACCACCTCGCCCCGGTACTTGCCGTAGTACCTGCCCATGTGCCGGCTCAGTCCGTCGGTAGCCATGCGCTCACCTCGTCGCCGTGAACTTGGTGTGGTACGAGGACCGGACCCGGTCCTTCTCCCGCACCCGGGAGTACACGTGGTTGACCTTGGTCAGGTACCAGTCGCCCTCCGCCCACGAAGCGACGCCCTTGATCGTGACCATCGACTTGGCCCGTAGCCGTACGTTGCCGAGGGCCACCCCGCGACCGCTCAGCCCGAGCCGGCGCGTGGGGTCGGGCTCGACCTGCACGGCCGTGGCCGCGACGGCGGCCTCTCCCGCCAGGTGCTCGACGGGACGTACGAGGGTGGCCGCCGCCTTGGCCCCCAGTTCCGTCAGTGCCTCGATCGCCCGCTTCTGTGCGACGGTCGCCTCCCTGTTGCGGACGGTGGCGGGGGGCGGCACCGGCTCTTTGGGCGGCTCGGCGGGTGCCTTCTGCTCGACGACCTGGCCGGTTCCCGGATCCATCGCGCTGAACTCGCGCAGCGCCAGCGCTCCGGAGCTGACGCGCTCCAAGGAGAACTCGAGGAGGCTGCCCGTGCCCTGGCAGTAGGTCAGCGTGCCGACGGGCTTGCTCTCCGCGACCGACTTGATGGGCAGGAAGTAGAACTTGGACACGTCCTCCGTGCTCACGAACTCCACGAACGCCAGGCAGCCCTGCAGTTCGGCCTGCCGGAGGATGAACTGCCATTCGGTGCCGCCCACTTGGCCCACCGGGCGGTGCGCGTCCATGACCCGGTCCTGGACGGGGAGAATCTTCGCCGTGCGGACCCGGTTCCCGGTCCGGGTCACCAGGCGGTCGATCACCGTGCTGAGCCGTTCACCCGGTTTCCACTCGTCCGGTGCCAGAGCCCGCCCGCTCATGAAGTAGCTGAGGTCGAACGCCGTGAGCTCGCAGCCCTGGCCGCCGGGCAGGGCGAGCATTCGGCTGCCGCGGATGACGCCTTCGAACACGGTGGCGTGCTCGGCCTGCCAGCCCACGGTCACCCGGGTCAGCAGTCCCTCGAACGACGCGTGCGCGAGCATGCCTGTGCTGTCGTCGAGCACGATGACGGCCTGGTCGGTCAGCCGGTCGTGGTCCTCGACGTCCACGGACTGCACGGCCGAGGAGACCGGCACCCAGCTGTCCTTCGTCCCGTCGACACTGACCTGGAAGTCGACGAACGCCGCGTCGTCACCCGGCGATGCCATCTACAGGATCCGTTCGCGGTCGATCCGGCCGAAGCCGGAGATGGTGGGCACGGACAGGGCGTCACCGGGCCGCAGGTCCAGCGGGCAGGCGGTCGGGTTGGCGTCGGCGATGCGCCACCAGATCTCGCTGTCGCCGTGGAACCGCCACGCGAGGTACTCGATGTCCTCGATGCCGGTGACCCGGTGGTGGTAGTCCACGCCGTCGGCGCGCGGCGGGACATGGCGGCGGATCGCCACGGTGGGGTGCACGGCCCCGGTGGCGTCCGGGGCGTCGTAGACCTCCAGCCCGCGGTACCGGGATGTGATCGATACGGCCATGGCCGTCTCCTCCTGCTGCGTGGGTCCGTTCCGGTCAGAATTCGAAGATGTTCTGGACGAGGCCCGCCCCGGGGGCCGCCTGGATCCAGTCGGAGCCGTCGAGCTGTCCGTACGACTTGGCGACCTCGACGAGCCGGCCGATGGCGTCGAGGCTGGTGGACAGCGAGTGGGTCTGCTCGCTCAGCGACACGCTGACCTCGGCCCGCTCGGGCGTCAGGTCCGGCTTGAACTTGGTGATCTTGATGTTGAGGTCGGTCATCACACAGTCCAGGTCGATGCCGCCGAGCTTGAGCGTGCACACCGGGGGCTTGACCGGCGGGCAGAACCCCTTGTGCCCGGTGACCCAGGCCAGCAGGTCGCTCGCCGGGTCCCAGCTGGGGTTCATGAACGAGCGCAGCACGGCCAGGCTGGGCTCGATCCGGCCGCCGAACCGGTCGTCGCCCTCGACCGGCACGCCGGGCTGGGAGACCGGGAGGTCCGGCAGCGGCCTGGCGTCCAGGGCGAAGTCGAGGGCGAAGGTTCGGGGTTTGCCGGTCTCGGCCTCGAGGGCCTTGGTGTTGACCAGCCTGCTGCCGAGTTCCTTGAGGTCGTCGACGATTCCGAAGACGTTCCCGAAGCCCGTGGCACTCGCGGTCTGGTCGAAGTCCCACTTGCCGAAGTCGTTGCTCTCCCGGTAGCCGAAGCTCTTCTTCTCGGTCAGCAGTTCCGGGTGGAACTGGAAACGGAAGATCAGCGGAGGGACGTTCAGTACGTTGGCGAGGTAACCGGTCGTCCGGGCCATGGTCTGTTCCCGTTCCTTTCGTCTAGAGGGGCAGCGGCCCGAGGCCGCGGCCACCGCGCAGCGCGTAGTCGGCGCGCATCCGGGCGTCGTGCTCCATGTAGTCCCGGTCCGCGGACGGCGGGAAGGGCAGGTCGGACACACCCAGCGGGCCGGGCGCGGCGGGCTGGGCGGGGGCGGCGGAGCCCGGCGCCGCCGGAGCACCGCCCACCTCGATCACCACCTCGTCGATACGGATGGTCGCAGCCGGCCGGTCGACCGCGCCGGCACCGGTGATGGCGTCCGGGACCCCCTTGCGGCCGCGGTCGCCGGTGAAGTGGTCGGTGATCCGGTTGAGCAGGGCGTCCATGCCACCGCCGGTCATCCAGGCCCCGTAGGCGTCGGCGATCTTCTTCAGCCTGCTGTCCGGCTCGACCGCCTCGCCCACGACCAGCGCGCCCGCCAGCTCCACCGAGCGCTTGCGGACCTGTTCCAGGCCCCGGTCGAGTACGGAGTCCGACAGCCGTGCCTCCGCCCGCGCGCCGGTGTCGGCCCGCACGGCGAGGTCGGTCATGGTGGTCTGCATGGCCCCGGCGACGGTGCGCACACCGTCTCTGGTCACCTGCTTCAGCCGGTCGAACTGGGCGGTGACGGCGTCCCGGCTCTTCTGGTCGGTGAGGGACGCGCCGAAGTCGGGGACGGGGGGCGGCAGTACCGGAGCGCCGGTGGCCCCGGGCCTGCCAGGTGTCAGCGCGTCGAGGAACGGCAGCTCCGCTGCTTTGGTGAGCGCGTCCGCCTGGTTCTTCGGCAACGCCTTGTTGTCGTTGGCCAGCGCGTAGAGCGGCGGGATGATCGCCGGGAGGATCCGGACGACATGGGTCAGGACCCGGAAGGCGCGCAGATCGGCGAAGTTGCGCAGAATCGTGTCCACGGCGGGGACGAGCCAGTTCAGCAGTCTGTCCACGGTCGAGGCGACCGATGTGCCGAGCGCCGCCGCCAGGTCCATGGTCGCGAACAGCGCCTCGCGGACGGTGTCGAAGACCGCGGTGAGGATGCCGTCGAGCGCCTTGGCCAGGATGCCCACCACGTTCGCCGCCATCCGGGCCACCATGGCGAGGGTGTCGAACGCGATGACGGCGAGCGAGCCGCGCAGGAGCAGGGTGTTGCGCAGGACGAAGGCCAGGGTCTCCGCGATGGCCTGGCGGATGTCCACGAGCCGGGTGATCAGCCATGCGAACGCGCCGAGGAGCAACGGCAGGGTGAGGACGAGTCCGTCCACCAGGCGGGACAGCGACTCGACGATCCCCTGGGCGCGGGCCCCCAGGGCCAGCCAGTTCTGCGCGTCGGTGCCCAGCGGGGCGTTCGCCACCTCCGTTTTCTGCGGGGGCTTGCCGGACGCGGCGCGGAACACACCGGTGACGCCGTCGAGCATGCCGCGCAGGTTGTCCATCCGGGCGACCTGGCCTACGTCCGGTTCGACGGCCGGCGCGGTCTGCGGCGCGGGTTCCGTGGCCGCCGCCTTGCCCGCCTTCACGGCGGCTGCCGCCGGATCGGGTTTGGCGGGTTCGCCCACGCCGAGCAGTTTCAGGATCCGCTCGACGCGGGTGGCGATCTCGTTGATGGTGTCCAGATAGTTGGGGATCGCGAGCGAGGAGACGAGGCTGCCGCCGAAGCCGCCCACCAGGTTGCCCACGAACGCGCCGGCCCCGCCGAGCAGCCCTTGGAGGAACGCGCCGAACCCGCCGCCCGGGGCCAGGTCGGAGATGTTGACCACATGAACCTTCAGGGCGCCGTCGTACATCGGCGGGGCGCCGAACTTCGGCCCCGCGGTGACCACGGAGGTGAAGTTGAACGTGCCGTAGTTCGACGTGGCGCGTTCGATGTCCTCCAGTGCCCGCCGTGCGGATCTGGTCTGGGTCAGCAGCAGCCCGAGCGTGCCGATCAGTACGTCCTCACCCATGGCGGCGGCCACCCGTTCCGGCCTGTGCCGCCAGTTCCCTCAGTCCGGTCCGGTAGGCACCGCGCACCGCTGCCGCCAACTGGTCGGCGACGTCGTCGGCCAGCGTCTCGTCGAGTTCACGGCCCGGCGTGGCGCGCAGCAGGACCCGGGGCACCTCCACCGCTTCGAGCAGGGCGCGGCGGCGCAGGATGTGCGGCGAGGTGGGCAGCGCCGGACCGGTCAGCTCCGTGGTCTCGGTGAGCCGCGCCTCCCAGTACGCGGCCAGTTCGCCTACGTAGGCGGGGATGGCCTCGCCGAGGAGCGCGAACCCGCCCCCGGCCAGCCGGGTTTCGAAGCTGCCGGCGAGCGGGTCCAGGGCTGCGCCGGCCGGGCGCGAGGCCCTGGCCTCGGGGCCGAGGACGAGGTCGGCGGAGCGCGCCGACCGCTCGCCGAGGCCGGTGAGCGGCCCTGCGTCACCGAGTCGGGCCGCGCGTGCGGCGTCCGCCGCGAACTCGGCGGCGAGCCCCGTCAGGGCGGTGCCGGCGGAATCGAGGGCGCCCCCGAGCCCGCCGCGCACCGCGGACCCGAGCCGGTCGACGGCGTCGGTCACGCGCCGGCCCCGGCCGCCGCCGAACAGGCCGTCGGCCAGGTTCGGGAAGGCGGAGCGGAAGGCGAGGGGGGCGGTCTCGACGAGTTCGGGCGTCACATAGCCCTTGCTGTTGTAGCCGAACAGCGCGTCCACCAGTTCCTGCGCGTGGGCGAGGGTGTCGGAGAGCCCGAGGGTGAGCACCCTGGCGTCGAGGACGGCGTCGGAGAGTTGCAGGTGCAGCAGGGAGTTGGGGCGCCGCCCGTCCGCGTCGAGCAGATCGTCCAGGGAGAAGTCCACCACCCAGCCGACCACGTCACCGAGCATCGACTGCCAGAGCTTGGTCAGGTCGAACTTGGTGAACGCGGTCAGCATCGCCGGAACGGCGTTCAGCAGGGCCACCATGTCGGCGAGGTAGCCGCTGAGCCCGGTGAGGAAGCCGGCCACGCCGGAGGACACCGTACTGACGAACAGCTGGGCGAATCTGAGCTGGAAGGCGATGTTGGCGGCGATGACCCCGTGGGCGCCGACGGCCAGCGCGCTGCCCCGCCGCGCGAGACCATTCAGCTCGGTGAAGGCGGTCTCGAACGCGGTACGGCGCAGGTCCAGCACCGTCCGCTCGGCCTCGGCGAGGGTGTCGACCGCGACGGCCCGCAGGATGCCGGCCGTCACATTGAGCAGGGCGGCGAGCAGCGCGGGCCCCGCGATGGTGCCCAGCAGGCCCGCGGTCAGCAGCCGGGCACTGTCGTCGAGGGACTGGGCCAGGTCGGGGGTTGCGGCAGTGGGCAGGGACTGCCCTGGACCGGTGGACGCCGGCTGTCCGGCAGTGCTGGTCGCGGGCTGCGAAGTGCCGCCGATCGCGGCCGAGTTGGCCGAGGCGGCGTCGTCCGGCCGCGCGGGCGGCCGCAGGGCCTTCGCGGCCCCCTCGAGCTGTCCGCGGAACCGGTCGAGGGCGCCGCCGGTGCCGCCTGCCTCAGCCGCCGCCCGGAATCCGAGCGCGGCCGACCCGAACAGGTCGGAGGCGGTGTCCCGACCAGGATCGAACATGCGCGCTGTGGGCGTCGCCGAACGCCGCACGGCCTCCTCGATGTCCCGCAGGGCCCGTTCGGCTGCGCCGAGGAGCCGGGTGATGGCGGTGTCCTGGGAGTCCTCGGCGAAGGGGGCGGTGGCGCGGGCGAGGCCATGGAGGAAGTCGAGCCCGCCCTGCGCGAGGGAGCTGCCCAGCGACGGCGGTGGCGCGAGGCCGGTGAGCGACTGCCCGGGAGCCAGGCTCAGGGTCAGCGCGTCGCCCTCGAAGCGGAGCACGGGGTACTGCCTGGTGGCGCGCTCCACGAGTACGGCGGCGGCCTTGCGTCTGGTGAGGACGGGCCCGATGGCGAGCTGCGCCATGGCCGCGCCCTTGAGCTGGAGGGCGAACGCGGCCGCGAACCGGGCGGCGACGGCGGTGAGATCGACCGGCATCTCAGGCCCCTCCCGCACGCTGCGGCAGCGGACCGTTGACCGGGTACTCGATACGGCGCAGGCGCTCGGTCACCAGGTTCTGGAAGCGTCGTACGGCGGCGGGGTCGGCCCCCGGCATCCGCAGCCGCAGTCTCCTGACCGCCGGTGCGAGCCGCGCCCCCGAGGGAACGTCGAGCACGGGGTGCAGGTCGCCGTCGGCCTGTCCCGCAGGGCCGGTTCCGGCGCCCTTGCGGTCCAGGAAGTCCTGGTGCTCCCGGTCGAGCGCGGTCAGCACCCCGGCGATCCTCGGCAGCACGGTGGCCCGCATCCTGGGCGGCAGGACCTGCTCGACGACGGGGGTCAACAGGGCGCGGACGCGCTCGAACTGCTGGAGGTTCAGCAGGACCACCAGCGCCGGAGCGTCCCCGGCCGCGTCCATGGCCCGCCGCTGGGCGGCGAACACGCCCAGTCGGCGCTCCGTCCTGGACAGGGCGGCACGAGCGGCGGCGCTCAGCTCGGCGGGCCGTCCCTCGTAGCTGCTGAGGCCCCACCCCTTCGCGGCCTCCTCGATGGCGCGGCCGGTCAGTGGCGGCACCGCGTCCCCGCCGGCCCTGCGGCGCAGGTCCGCCGTGTCCGGAAGGCCCGGCAGCGCGGGAAGGTCCGGGACGTCGGGGAGTTTGGGCAGCGCGTTGAGGATCAGGTTCTTGGGCGAGGGCGGCGGGCTGCTGAGCCACTGGCCGAGGCCGTACATCCGGGCGGCGATCCCCGGCGGGATCTGGATCGGGACGCCGGGTGTGGGTGTGGCCTTCGGTCCGGCCTCCGCCCACGCCTCCTTGATCGCCTTGACCTGTGCCCGCAGGGCCAGGAACACCCGGGCGACGGGGTGATCGGTGAACAGCTTGCCGACGAAGACCAGAACCCTGTTGCCATATGCCGACAGGGCCGTGTCGAGGAGCTCCCAGGGCGCCCGGCTCGCCTGGATGACGAGGTCCAGCTGCCGGCCCATCGCTCGGACCGCCTTGACCAGCGTCCGCCGAGCCACGCGGCCGGCGTCGGCCAGTACGGCGGGGACGGATCCGCTGCCCTCGGCCAGCGCCCGCAGGCGGTCCTTCAGCCCGTCCGCCACTGTGCCGAGCGTGGCGCTCACCGCCGATGCCAGGTCCCCCAGCCGGACCAGGCTCCTGGCCGCCGGTTCGAGCCGCGGCCCGAACTCGACGACGACCACCGCCGCCACGCCCAGCGCCTGGGCGAGCAGTGCTGCCAGTCTGTCGCCGAGGCGCAGCAGGTCGCGCAGCAACGGGTTGCGGACGGCCTCGCGCGGCCCGTGCAACTGGTCCAGCAGGTCCACGGTCGCGTTGGCGGTCCGGGCCGCCGCGCCGCCGAGGTCGTAGAGCGCCTGCACCTCGCGGCGGTCGCCGAGCGCGGCGGCCACCGGGAAAGCCGCGCCGGCCGCCAGGAGCCCGCCGCCCACGAGCGTGCCTGTGCCCTTGGCGATGCGGCCGATCACGCCGGCGCTCGCCGGGACGAAGTGGATCAGCACCGGGGCCGCCAGCACGGCCAGCGGGTACAGGAGCAGGGCCAGCGCCTTGGCGATCGCCTTGACGCTGCCGTCGGAGAACCGGAGCAGCAGGCCTGCGACGACCGCCGTGTTGATCGGGCTGAGCAGCATTCCCGCGACGGCCCCGGCGAAGCCCAGTACCGGCGCCGTGAGATTCGGCCCGTCGCCGCTGGTGCGTACCGACTGTTGCGCGGCGCGGAACTGGGCTTCCAGTTCACGCAGGTTGACCAGGCGTACCCGAAGGCTCAGACCGTCGAGAGGCAGCCGGGTGCCGAACCAGTGCACGAGGAAGGCACCGCGGGCGCGAGCCACGATCGTGGACTCCAGGTCGACGATCGTGATCCACGGCGTCAGTGTCCTGACCGCCGTGCCGAACGTGCCGGCCAGTTTCTGTACGAGCAGCATCGCGATGGGCATGCGCGCTCACCTCCCTTCCTCTTGTGTCGGGGGCCGGGTTCACCGGTCGCGGGTGGACTCCACCCGGGCGTTCTCCCGGTCGATCTGCTCGACCAGGAGCGTCACGTAGGCGCGGCGCTCCGCCGACTCCATGTCCATCAGCTCCGACCAGGGCCAGTGCAGGTGATAGGCGAGGAAGAAGACTTCGCGGCGCAGTTCGTCGAGCCCTACTCCGGAGTTAAAAAATTGGTCATGTCCAGGCTGGCCCGCAGTTCGTGCCCGCAGGCCGGACAGTCCAGTTCCCGGATCAGGTCGACGCCGGGCGCGGTGTCGTTGAACGCCCGGTCGATCAGCCGTCGGTCGGTGAGCGTGAGGTCGGCCAGGATCTTGGGGCCCAGCGCCTCCAGCCGGTGCACGGGCATGTCACCGAAGGACTTCAGGCACCGGGAGAGCAGGGCGTTCTTCCCGAGTGAGGCGTTCTTGCGCATCTGGGGAGCGGCCGCCGACTCGTCGCTGCCCCGGGCGAGGCGCAGTGTCATCGACGTGTGCACGCTGCCGTCCCGGTCGACGTATCCGTCGTCCAGTTCGACGACGATGTCCTCCGGCTGTTCGCCGTCGGCGAGCATCCGCGTGGGCAGCGCGTCCAGGTCCTCGGTCTGCTCGAAGCGCTCGCCGCAGGACGGGCAGCCGTACGCGGCGGACAGTTCGGGGCCGAAGGTGAAGCTGCGCAGCCTGATCAGCAGGTAGTTGCGGTCGACGGAGTACATCGACTCGATGTCGGCCCTGCGCAGCGTGGTCCTGTCGCCGAGCCGGGTGATGCAGCTGTGCAGCAGCGCGGTCACCAGTCGGCCGCCGTTGCGCTGGTTGGCCGGATCCGCGAGGAGTGCCTCGTCGCGGCCGGTCATCTTGCGCAGGGTGACCTGCCGGTGCGCGGCACCGTCCTCGTCGGTGTGGCCGACGGGCAGCGTCACCTCGATCTCGCGGGCGCCACGGGGTCCCGCGGCGGAGGGCGGCGGCTCGGAGAAGGGCGGAGCGAGGCCCTCGGGCAGGGCTCCGCCGTAGGGCTGAGCAGTGGTGGTCATGGTGAAAACCTCCTGAGGACTACGGAGTTGAGGTGTCCGAGGGGGGCGGAGAGGGACGGCGGCGTCACCGCGGTGTGTGCGCGTCGGTCAGTCGACGCGTTCGAGTTCCTCGATCTCCAGCACGATCGTCTGGATGAACAAACCGGTGGAGCCGGCCTCCATGTCGCTGAACGCGGAGGACTTCACCCAGGCTCCGTAGAACGCGAACTTCAGCACGTCCTCGCCGAAGTGCCGCTTGATGATCATTCCGTTCTTGCGGACGGTGGAGCCGCCCCGCGTGGTGTCGAGCCGGAAGGTCTGGCGGAACCAGTCGAGGAACCTCTTGTCCTCCGCGCTGCCGTCCACCCTGCGTTCGATGGTCAGCGGCTGGAACGTCCGCTTGGCGGCGGCCAGTTTGTAGACATGGCCGGTTGCGCCGTCGGCCTGTTCGATGGTGTCCAGGGAGCCTTCGCTCAGTCCCGAGATCTTGCTGACTCCCGGACTCACCGTGCCGTCGATCATCATCACGAACTCGTCGGCCCTCAGGCCCTCGTAGAAGTCGCCCACTCTGGGCATGGCTGCTCCTCGAAATTCCGGTGGGGGCTCACGCCTCGCTGACGGAGGCGCCGCTGGGCTGCTGGCCGACGGTGATCACGACGGTCTCGGCGGGACTGTTGGGATACAGGTAGACCTCGATGTTCAGCAGTCCCTGCTGCACCTGGTCGGGTGGGTTGTTGGTGGCGTCGACGATCACGGTGAACGTCTCCGCCGGGCTGCCCGTGCCGAACGCGCCCAGCCGCCACAGCCCGGTCAGGAACGGGGTGACCGTGCCGAACTTGACCGCGTCCCACAGCGTGTCGCGGTTGGGCTCCTGCCTCACCCAGCGCAGTCCGTCGCGCAGACTGGACTTGACGAAGTTGAACAGCAGCCGCACGTTGACGTACCGCCAGCGCGGGTCGCTGCTGAGGGTGCGGGAGGCATCGATGACGATGCCCTCGCGGGGCAGCGGGCGGATGCCGTTGACGGCCCCGTTGACCACCAGGTCGGTGTGGTCGGCCTCGGAGAGCCGGGTCTCCACGTCGAGCACGCCGAGCAGGTTCGCCTCCTGCCCCGCCGGCGCCTTCCACACTCCGCGTCCGCTTTCGATCCGGGCGAAGACGCCCATGACATGGCCGGTCGGCGGGATCGACTTGCGCGGGTTGTCGCCGACGCCGATCGGGTCCTGTACGACGATCCACGGCCCGTACAGCGCCCCGTACGACTTCTTCGTCATCAGGGCCTGGCCGTAGGCGACCGCCTGGCCGCCCCCGACGAACCCCTCCGGAACCGCGCCCACGTACAGCGCGTCGCCCCGGCCCTCGCAGTAGGCGATGCCCGCCGACGCGACGGCGGTGTCCGTGCGTTCGGCGCACACGAGCTGGACGTCGTACGGGTCGAAGGCGTGGAAGCCGGTGCGCGTGGCCTGGTCGCCGATGAAGTGGTTCGCCGTGGGCAGACCGTCGTTGCCGCCCTCCAGGAGAAGGAACGCGCCCCCGGTGTCGGCGGGCCGGTCGGCGTTGGTGCCCGGCCCGCCGGAGTCGGCGAGCCGCACCAGGCGGGAACCGGTCAGTTCGTGGTTGAGCACGCGGACCGCGTAGTTGGGGCGGTCGCTCTCCATGGTGAGGCCGGTGTGGGTCTCGACCACATGCCCGGCGTCGGCGCCCCCCACGGCGATGAGCAGATCGAACTCGGCGGCGGAGACCGTCACTTTGCGGAGGTCGGTGAAGGCTCCCGGATTCGGCAACGCCGGTGCCCAGGTGACGGCGCCGGTGCTCGCGTTGACGGTGAGCAGCTTCACCTGGACGGGTGCCGTCCCGGCGGTGTCGCCGACGACCACGGTGGTACCCGCGGTGAGGTCACGGCCCCGCGCCAGGGTGGTGCCGCCGGCTGTCAGGGCCGCCGGGGTGCCCTGGACCGGCTGCGCCATGGCGGTGAAGCCGAGGACGGCGTTGGCGGCGGTGACCTGCAGCGCGCTCCACTCACCGGTCAGCGCGGCCTGCTCCCCGGTGGAGGTCAGCACGAGCTGGTTGGTGCCGGTGCCACCGACAGCGGCCGTCAGCAGATGGGTCTGCCGGTTGATCGCGTTTCTGATCTCCACCCGGGTCGCGGCGGCCGGGTTGGCGAAGTCCGAAGCGGCGAAGGTGAGTTCGGTGGGTGTGCCGGCACTGTCGACCCGCACCGCGAGTTTCGGGAAGGCCGACATGTCGACGGCGGCGGCGATCACCGACCCGGTCACGGACGCCTTCGCGGTCTCGGCGAGCCGGGTGACCGCCCCGGCGCTGTGCCGTACCCGCACAGCGAGACCGCCACCCCAGCCGCCGGGGTCCGCCTTGCCCCGGTAACCGGCCTCGACGACCAGGCTCGGGACATTGCCGGCGCCGTTGAGCGTGCGGGTGGCCGCCACCGCTCCGGTACCGGGAGCGGGGTCGACGATCCGGTTGACGTAGGCGGTGCGGCCTCCGTTGTCGAAGAAGCCCTTCACCAGGTACGCGCCGTAGCCGCTGGTGACGTGGCGCCCGAACCGCTCGACGAACTGGGTGAAGCCGGTGATCCGGACCGGTTCGTTCGGTACACCGCGCTGCGTGACGATGTTGAACGCACCGACCGAGACGGCCGCGCCCGTGATCGACGGCGAGCCGGTGCCGTCCACTTCGACGACGTTGACGCCGATATTGTTGGCCATCGCTGGGTCTCCTCCTTGGCCGTCCGGGGTGGGACCGCCGGGTCTATTCCTGGTCGGACGGCGCTGTGCGCCGGGCTCGTGCCGGGCTGTGGCGGGTCGCCCGCTTCGGCGGGGGGCCGGAGGCCGACGGCTGTTCGTCGACCGGCGGGGCCGCGCTCTCCGGGGCGGAGTCGGGCTCGGTGACGCGTACGGCGAGCACCCCTCGGCGGCACAGCTCCCGCACCTGGCCTCGCACCAGGTCCTCGGCCGCGCACCCGACGCGGGCCAGCGGCGACAGCACGACCACCGCGTCCCCGAGGTGCAACTCCACCGGCCTGTCACAGGTGTTGACGAGCGTCGTGGTCGCCTCGCCGCCGGTCGTCGATGTCGTCTCGTCCTCGGTCGTCCTGCTCATAGCGCCTCCCACTGGTGGGGTTCGATGCGTACGCCGCTGACCACCTGGACGGGGCCGCCGCCGGTCGCGGTCCGCCGCGCCCCGACCCGGAAGACCAGGACCGGCACCTCCCCCGGCGCACCGCCGATCCGGTCCGTTCCCGCGAGGCGCACCAGCTCGACCGGCAGCCGTTCGCCGTTCACGGCCAGCTCGTCCAGCGGGGCCAGCCGGTCGAGCACGGCCTCGATCAGAGCCGCCTGGTCGGCCCGGTCCTGGGCGACGGGGCTGATCGCGTAGTCGAGGTCGAACGGGTCGCCGTAGTCGGCCAGTCGGGCGCCGCCGTCGGTGTGGGCGACGACCCGCTGCCCGTCGAGTGCCCGCTCCGCGGCGAACTGCGTGTCGAAGTGCACGACGTCCAGGGCGGGCGCGTCCGGCAGGGGTTGGCCGGCGGCGCGTATCGCCACGCCGACCGGGCCGGCGGCGACGGTGATCCCGGACAACCTCGCCAGCAGGGCGTGGTCGGTGTCGGCGAGCAGTTGCGGGCGTACCGCCACCATGTCGTCGAGGTGGGCGGTCAGCGGGGCGGTGGCGTCGACACAGCGCAGCTGGATCTGGGTGAGCGCGCCGGAGACGGCGGTGTCGAGATCGTCGATGGCCATCCGTACCGTCTCCCAGCGGTGGGGAGCGCGCACGGGCAGCAGCCGGTGCCAGGTGTTGCCGGGGTCGGTGAGGGGGCTGCCCGCGGAGCCCAGACTCAGCTCCAGGAAGAACGGCCCGCCGCCCGTACCGGCCCGCCGGTTCGACCGCAGCGACAGCCGCAGCTCCGAGCAGGCGGAGATGTCCAGGGGTGCGATCGTGCGGCGCAGCAGATGCCCGAGGGCTTTGGTCGTCCCCGTGACCCGGCTGCTGATCCCGTCCGGCCCGTAGCCGACAACGGTGGAGTCGTCGCGGATCGCGAGCTCGGTCGACGGCCGGGTTCCGTCGGGCTCCAGCGCCGTCCACTCCTGGGCGGAGTTCATGGCCTCGACGACGACGGCGCTCACCGGGCGGGGCCGTTCGAGTCCATGCACGAGGGAGTGCTTCGGTTGGGCATGGCCGGACTGTCGCAGGGGCCTCGTCACCGGGGCGTCACGCCGGTGTCACCGCCCCCGAACCGCCCGCCCCAGAACCGCCTGCGCCCGGCCACCCGCCCGGCCGGGCGGCCCCCAGCGGTCCCCTACGGCAGTTGCCAGTCCACCGGCTGGGCCCCCTGCTTGACGAGCAGGTCGTTGGCCCGGCTGAACGGGCGTGAGCCGAAGAAGCCTCGGTCCGCCGACATCGGGGACGGGTGGGCGGACTCGATCGAGGGCAGATCCCCGAGAAGGGGCCGCAGATTGCGCGCGTCACGCCCCCACAGGATGGACACCAGCGGCTTGCCCCGGGCGGCGAGAGCGCGGATCGCCTGCTCGGTGACCTCTTCCCAGCCCTTGCCCCGGTGCGCCGCCGGGCTGCGCGGAGCCGTCGTCAGCGCCCTGTTCAGCAGCAGCACGCCCTGCTTGGTCCACGGCGTCAGATCACCGTTCGACGGCCTGGGCGCCCCCAGGTCGGAGTGCATCTCACGGAAGATGTTCTCCAGGCTGCCCGGCAGCGAACGCACCTCGGGGGACACGGCGAAACTCAGTCCGATCGCCATCCCCGGGGTGGGATAGGGGTCCTGACCGACGATCAGGACACGGACGTCGTCGAACGGCTGCTGGAAGGCCCGCAGGACGTTCGCCCCGGCCGGCAGATAGGTCCGGCCCGCCGCTATCTCGGCCCGAAGGAAGTCGCCCATCGAGGCGATACGCTCGGCCGCGGGTTCCAGAGCCTTCGCCCAGCCCGCTTCGACAAGTTCATGCAAGGGTCGTGGTGCCACGATCCGTCACCCTACTGGCACACACCGGAGCCCACACAAACAGACAAAGCCCCGGCCGGGAAGTCATCACGTACCGACCGCTTCCGATCCGTACGTAACTCATCAGACAAAAGCGGACGGATACCGCTCACCTGCCCCCTCCCCGAACAAGGGAGCCCAATAAGCCAGTAACATGCGGCGCCATGAGCTCCCCCACTGGGCCCGCCGGCCTGCCAGTACGAATGCCGCGCCCCCGCCAGCCGGGCCGGCACCGCCGCCCCGAGCCGCTGGCGGCTCCCGAGGGGGCGCCCGCGCTCGTCCTCGCGGTGCCGGGTGCGCCCAGCCCCGCCACGCGCAGCCTCGCCGAGGAGGTCGTGAGCATCGCCCGCTCCGAGCTCCCCGGCCTCGACGCCCGCATCGGGTACCTCGACGGTGACGACGCGGAGTTCCCCACGCTCCAGTCCGTGCTCACGCACTCCGCGCAGGAGCGCACCGCCCGCTACGAGCAGGCCCTTGCCGCCGGCGCGGACGTCAAGCAGCCCGAGGGGCCCGTGGCCGTCGTCGTGCCGCTGCTCGCCGGTCCGGACAACGCGCTGCTGCGCCAGGTCCGCCAGGCCGTCATGGAGAGCCGTATCGCGGCCGAACTGACCGATGTCCTCGGCCCGCACCCGCTGCTCGCCGAGGGCCTGCACGTACGGCTGTCCGAGGCGGGCCTCGCGCGCGCCGACCGGGCCCGGCTGTTCACCGTGGCGACCGCCGCGGACGGCATCATCCTGGCCTCCGTGGGCGGCGAGGAGGCCGTGCAGGCGGCCGGTATCACGGGCATGCTGCTCGCCGCGCGCCTCGCCGTGCCGGTGATGGCCGCCGCCCTCGACCAGGACGGCTCGATCGCGGCCATCGCCGAGCAGCTGCGCGCCTCGGGCTCGCAGAACCTGGCGCTCGCCCCCTATCTGATCGGCCCGGAGATCGACGCCGGCCTGCTGGAGGCCGCGGCCAAGGAGGCGGGCTGCGCCTCCTCCGACGCGCTCGGCCCCTACCCGGCCATCGGCAAGCTGGCGCTGGCCAAGTACACGACGGCGCTGGGCATCGCCCCGCAGCAGCCGCAGGGCGCCCCGGCCCGCTGACGCCGACGGCATCCCCGTACGGCGAAGGCATCCGGTACGCCGAAGGGCCCGCTCCTCGCCCGGAGCGGGCCCTCGGCGTGTCCGGCCCGTGGGCCGGGTGGAGCGTCGACTCAGCCGAGGACCACGCAGGAGGCGGCCGGTACGGCGACCGAACCGGCCCGGCGCGGGATGCCGGTGTCCGGGTCGAGGCCGAACCAGGTCACGTCCCCCGAGCGCTCGTTCGCGACGTACAGGAAGCCGTCCGAGGCGGCGAGCGCGCGGGGCCAGTGGCCGCCGCACGGCACCGTGTCCACCAGCCGCAGGGTGGCTCCGGCGTCGTCGACGGCGAGCACGGACACGACGTCCTGGCCGCGTGTCGCGGTCCACACGAAGCGGCCGTCGGGCGAGGCGACGATGCCCGAGGGGTAGGCGTCGCCGGCCGGGGCCCCCGCAAGTACCGGCGTCTCGCGCAGGGGCGTCAACAGGCCCTCGGCGGCGTCCCAGCGGCAGACGGTGACGGTCGGGGCGAGCTCGTTCAGCACGTACGCGTACGAGCCGTCCGGGTGGAAGGCCAGGTGGCGCGGCCCGCAGCCGGGGCGCAGCGCGGTCTCGCGGTGCGGTACGAGGATGCCGTCGCGCAGGGCGTACACGTGGACGGAGTCCGTGCCGAGGTCGACGCAGACGGCCCAGCGGCCGCTCGGGTCGGGCTGCACCTGGTGGGCGTGCGGCTCGCGTTGACGGGTCGGGTGCGGGCCGGAGCCCCCGTGCCGGCGGACGTCGGACGTGGCGTCGGCGAGGGTGCCGTCGGCGCGGACGGGCACCGCGGTGACACTGCCGGAGCCGTAGTTGGCGGTCAGTACATGCCCGGCGAGAAGACCGAGGTGGGTGGGCCCGCTGCCGCCGACCGGCACGGGCGGCCCGGCGAGTTCGGGCTTGTCGCCGGGCACCCGGTAGGCGGCGACCGCGCCTTCCGCGGTCTCGCTGACCGCGTAGAGCATGCTCCCGTCGGCGGCCAGGGCGAGATACGACGGGTCGGGTACGTCGTCCGCCGCGCCTAGGACGGTCAGCGCGCCGCTGTCGTCGTCCACGGCGGCGATGAGCACCCCTGGGCCGCCCGCCGCCGTGAACGAGCCGATGAACGCTCGCCGTTGCCCCACTGTCGTCCCCTTCCGGTCACCGGATCGGTCGGGGCGACAGTACCCTATCGGTCTAGACCAATCTCACGGGCGCGGTGGTCACCGAAGGCGACGCGAGTACCCGGTACGCGGGGCGCTTATGGGCGCGTACGGGGTTGAGCGGACGCACGGGCGGCGCGACCGGGAGCCGCACGCTCCCCAGCAGCGGTTCCACCCGGCCCCAGACCAGCCCCGCCCCTCATCCCTTGTCATCCTGAGAGCCATGAGCACTCTTGGCACCACCGCGGTCATCTTCGATCTCGACGGAACACTCGTGGACAGCGAGCCGAACTACTTCGAAGCGAGCCGGCAGACGCTCGCCGCGTACGGCGTCACGGGTTTCACCTGGGCCGACCAGGAGGAGTCCGTGGGCATCAGCATGCGCGAGACGGTCGCCCTCTGGCGTGAGCGGTACGGGTTGGGCGCGCCGGTCGACGAACTGCTCGCGGAGAAGAACCGCCGGTATCTGGAGCTGGCCCGGGCCGGCACGTCCGTCTATCCCGAGATGCGGAAGTTCGTGGAGTTGCTGGCGGGGGACGGTGTTCCCATGGCGGTGGCCTCGGGTGCGACGCTGCGGGCCATCGACGCGATCCTGGCGGGCACGGGCCTGGACGCGTATCTGCGGACCGTCGTGTCCTCCGACGAGGTCGCCCGGGGCAAGCCCGCACCGGACGTCTTCCTGGAGGCCGCACGCCGCCTCGGCGCGGCCCCCGCGGACTGCGTGGTCCTGGAGGACGCCGCACCGGGCGCCGCCGCCGCGCACGCGGCAGGCATGCGCTGTATCGCGATCCCGTACTTGACAGCACAGGCGGACGCCCCGGAATTCGCAACGGCGGAGCTGCTCCTGCGGGGTGGCCAACGGGAGTTCACGGCAAGGACGACATACGACTGGCTGGCCCACAGGGGGTAGCCCCCGGACCGTCCCCGCCCGAAGCGGGCGGCAGGGTTACGAGACCGACCCCCACACCCGGCCGCCCCCGAACCCCGGGCTGACCGGACGCACTCCGCCGGCGCAACACACACAGGGGCCTGACCGCCGGGCCGGGCGGGCCGGGCGGGCCGGGCGGGCCAGGCGGGCCAGGCGGGCCAGGCGGGCCAGGCGGGCCAGGCGGGCCAGGCGAGCCAGTCGGGCGGACTGGGTGCCGTGTCGGCGTCGTTCGCCGTACAGCACCGACCGGGCGCCCCTCGACGGTTCGGCGTCCCCGCTGGTACGGCCCTACC